>CAWUVO010000039.1:0-5140 GCA_963925965.1 uncultured Porticoccus sp.
CCCAAAGCAGCTTCTGTTGCAGGAAATAAAATGCCAAATATTTTATATTCTCGCAATAAGTAAAAGCCCGCTAAAGCATACCCGTTCATAAATAGCTTAAGAACTTCATCAAATAACCTTGCAGGGGGTATGTCGGCCAATAATAGGCATAACTTATGTATGGCTACAGAAGAGTCTTTCTCAATTGAAAAGCCAAGCTTTGCTGCAAAACGGACCGCTCTAATCATTCTGACTGGATCCTCTCTGTATCGTTCAGAGGCATTTCCAATGATGCGTATAAGTCGATTATTGATGTCTGATAGCCCATCAGTGTAGTCAAATACACTATTATTTTGAGGGCAATAGTAGAGAGCGTTCATTGTAAAATCTCGCCGAATAGCGTCTTCTTCAACAGAACCGAATATATTGTCTCGAAGCAGCATTCCCTTGGAAGAGTGCTGGGATGCTCCTAACTGATTTTTTGCACCTGTATGCTGAGCACGAAATGTTGTCACCTCTATGATTTCAGAGTCTGCTCGTACATGCACAATTTGAAATCGACGGCCTATGATACGGGAGCGATGAAATAACTGTTTGGTTTGCTCCGGTGTTGCATTGGTCGCTACATCAAAATCTTTCGGCTTGATGCCCATCATCAGGTCGCGAACGCAACCGCCAACTAGATAAGCCTCATAACTACTTAGTTGGAGCTGCTCCACAACTTTTATAGCACCAGAGCTTATTTTTTCAGGAGAAAGGTTATGCTGTCCTGATTTCAGCATACGAGGCTTCGTCTTGGCTTTTGAGTGGTTAGATCTGAAAATATTTGAAAGTTTTTTTAGCATTTCATATGGATCATATTTGAAGTTTTTGTGTCCTGATGTTTCAGACCCCAGTAATCTTAAGTTGCCTGTAAAATCACACTATACCAAGGTACCACAATAGAATATCGCCTAATACAATCTAATACAATCTGAACTATAGGTGCATGTTCGTCTATATGATTTTTTAATCTGACTATCACCCCAGGTTACCAGGATTTTGGTTCTGCTGTATCCGAGGAACTTTGTCGTGACTCCAGTGAGCTACCGCCCATGCTAATAATTCATTGCAGTGGTTAGTTTGGGATAATTTATCAGGCAAAGATAAACCAAGCCAGCTAATAGCGTTGGTTAGATTTTTGGGGGCTGCCTGACAGTCTAAAGAAGGCGCCAAATTTTGCTTGCTGAGTTTCCTGCCTTGTTGATCGACAGCTATTGGGATGTGACCATAGGTCGGTGTTGGCAGTCTTAGTAAATTTTGCAAATAAATTTGCCTTGGTGTTGACTCCAGCAGGTCATTACCACGAATAACATGAGTTATATTCTGGAAGCAGTCATCAATTACTACAGCAAGTTGGTAAGCATATAGTCCCTCTTTGCGATAAAGCACCATATCGCCGACCTCTTCTTTTATGGATTGTCTTTGTTGGCCTTGAAATATGTCATCGAATGTAATTATTTTGTTATCTTCTGCAAATAGCCGCAGAGAAAATGGCGCAGAAGAGCTGGCAGGCGAACAAGGATAACTGTGAGTAGTGGCGTGTTTTTTTAGTTGCTGCCTGCTGCAATGACAAGAAAATATTAAGCCAGACCGCTTTAGTGTCGTGAGTGCGGATAAATAAGCTTCTGTGCGATGACTCTGATACAAGACCTTCTTGTCCCACTGCAGTCCATGCTCTTGAAGTTGTCGTAAAATTTTATCAGATGATCCCTTGGGTTCTCTTGGGGGGTCTATATCTTCGATTCTGACAAGCCATTCGCCCCTGTTTGCTTTTGCATCCAGGTAGCTCGCCACTGCGCTTACTAGCGACCCAAAATGAAGCGGGCCAGTGGGAGAGGGAGCAAATCTTCCTACGTAATGACAAGCGGAGCTACTTGGCTTTATAGCCACAGGCGTAAAATTAAATTGAGTGCTAGCGAATAGTTAGCCACCGGTAAGCTGCCTTTCCTTGATTTCATCTAGTGTTTTGCAGTCGACGCATAGATCTGCAGTAGGTCTCGCTTCTAGTCTGCGAACACCTATCTCTACTCCGCATTGGTCGCAGAACCCATAATCTCGACACTTGATACGCTCAATTGTTGTATCAATCTTTTTGATAAGTTTTCTTTCGCGATCTCGCGTTCTTAACTCCAAACTAAATTCTTCTTCTTGGGTAGCTCTATCGGCAGGATCTGGGAAATTAGCAGCCTCGTCTTTCATGTGGTTGACTGTGCGATCAACTTCTTCCATTAATTCTTGCTTCCAGGCACGAAGAATATTTTTAAAATGCAGTTCTTGTTTTTCATTCATGTATTCTTCAGCTTCGGTTTCAACGTAAGGTAGAAAACCATGAAGTGAACCAGCTGAGGTTGTTTCTGCTTTTTTTGGCATGAGTTCAAGCACTCGTTAAATTTTAAGATCGTGGTTTATAGTACTAGACGGTATTTTTTTCAAGTAAAACAATTAATTTTTTTACTATAAATTAAAATAAATCTTATCATCAGGGCGAAAAAAATAATATAAAAGTGTTAGTTACCGTTAAAAAGAGATTCTTGTGAAATATTTAATAGAAAAAAAGGCTCTGTAGGTGAAAATATACCCTTATTTTGAGCAGGCTTTTATATTAAGGCGATATAAGAGATTTATGGTTGATATCCAGCTGGTTAATGGGGAGGAGATGACAATTCACTGCCCCAATACTGGATCCATGAGGAATTGCTGGGTTGAAGGCGGATTATGTTGGTTCTCTCGAACCGATAAGTTACATCGAAAGCTACTCGGCACTTTAGAGTTAACAGTAACCCCAGAGGGGTTTTTGTGTGGGATTAACACGCAACGCTCTAATTATTTAGTAAGAGAAGGCATCGAAGGTGGAATAATTAAGGAACTGCAGGGCTATGAAGATATTCGCGCGGAAGTAAAGTATGGAGATGAAAAAAGTCGTATTGATTTTCTTCTAAGTAAAGCTGGCCAAGATTGCTATGTAGAGGTTAAAAATGTGACGTTTGGTATTGGGGGCGGACGCATCCTATTTCCTGATGCTGTGACTGAAAGAGGCGTCAAGCATCTGCGAGAGCTAATCAAGATGGTGGACCAGGGTCACCGCTCCATGCTGGTGTTTTGTGTCCAGCATGCTGGCGCTAAAACCGTAGGATTAGCTGATGAGATAGACCCTTATTACGCTCAGGTAATGCAACAGGCTCTTGCTGCAGGTGTCGAAGTGATTGCTTACAGTTGCAGGCTGTCGTCAGAGGAGATTGCAATAGAAGAACGCTTGCCTTTTATATTGTAGGTCAACCCTAATGGATTCTATTTGTACTTGATGCCTAAGCGTGATTCTATTTCCACTAGTTGGCCTTCTATATTTTCGAGTTGTTCCCGAGTGCGATGCAGTACCGCTCGTTGTGCATCAAATTCATCTCGCGTCACCAGGTCCAGTTTATCAAAAGTAGCTTGTGCAGCTGCGCGCATTTTTTGTTGGACCTCTTTGCTTAATATTTCAGCACCTGGTGCTAAAACATTATTAAATTGATGTAGAAACTGATCGAGCAATTCATTTGGTTTCATACCTTTTCCTTTAGATGGCAATGCATTGCGTTAGTTTAGTCTTAAATTTACTAGTTGTGTAACAACTATGACTGATTGGACCCCATGCAAGACAGGCTATATTTTAGTGCAATTTTTTATGATACCGATCTTATAACGCGCTAATTGCGCGCACTTTGTTAGTGCGCCTTAGTTAGTGCGCCTTAATTTTTACCTATATACCTTACGTTGTAATAAATTGGCACGATATATGCATTATTCATTGTGTACCACTACATATATTAATCATTAAAACTTTTACTTGGGGAAATAAAACATGAATGCTTTCAAAAAAACACTTATTTTTACTGCGTTAGCGTTAGTTGTGCCAATGGCAGCGCACGCTTATGAGACATCGGCAAATGTCACATTAGCTACTGACTATAAATTTCGAGGTATTTCGCAAAATGACACAGGCGCAGCTTTACAGGGCGGGTTCGATGTTGCCTTTGATAACGGCCTTTATTTAGGTACTTGGGCTTCAACGGTTAATTTTGAGCTAGCCGGAAACGCAGATCCTGAGATGGAGCTAGACTACTACGGTGGTTATGGCGGTAAACTTACAGAAGAAATTTCTTATGATGTAGGTGTTATCTACTATGATTATCCTGGCTCTAGTGCCACAAACTTTTCTTCTGGCGCATACAGCAAAGATCGCGACCTTGATTATGCAGAAGTATACGGCAGTCTTGGGTATAAAAACTTTACCTTGGGTTACGCTTACTCTGGTGACTACTGGCAGGAAACAGGTGAGTTTAACTATGTCTATGTCGATTATAGCCACAGCCTTCCGTCAGGTTTCAGTTTAGATCTCCATGTGGGATTCAATGACTTCGCAAATGCCAGTGATGACTCTAACCTTTCCGATTCAATGGAAGCATTTTTGGGTGACGGGGAAGATAGCTATACAGACTACTCTGTCACAATCGGTAAATCTATGTTTGGTCTAGACTTCGCGCTTAGCTTCGTCGATACAAATATTGGCTCCAAGGAATGCTGGGGCACCGATTGGTGTGATAGCTCAGCAATCTTTTCAGTGAGCAAAAGCATGTAATTAAACGAATGGCGTTTTTTGTAGTTACAGAAAACGCCATCTTTCTTAATGAAGGAGAAATGTGATGAAGATGATTACAGCAATTGTTAAACCCTTCAAACTAGACGATGTGCGAGAGGCGCTGTCTGTCCTGGGCGTACAAGGGGTTACAGTATCTGAAGTGAAGGGCTTTGGTCGTCAAAAAGGCCATACAGAGCTTTATCGTGGTGCTGAGTATGTTGTTGATTTTTTGCCGAAGGTGAAAATTGAAGTGGCTGTTTCTGATGAGATGGTGGATGGGGCAGTGGAAGCTATTACTACTGCATCTCATACCGGAAAAATTGGCGATGGAAAAATATTTATTACCAGTATAGAACAGACAATACGTATCCGTACTGGTGAAACTGGTGCGGAAGCACTTTAACTAACAGGAGAGATAAAATGAGTCCTGAATTAATTGAAGTAAAATATGCGCTGGATACATTCTACTTCCTAATATGCGGTGCACTAGTTATGTGGATG
>CAWUVO010000040.1:0-4352 GCA_963925965.1 uncultured Porticoccus sp.
ATCATGTTTGGTTTGGCCATTGGCGCCAAAATTGCAAAAATTTCGGTATTTGAACGCAAAAACTACTTCTATCCAGATCTTCCTAAGGGCTACCAGACCACTCAGCTGGAAAAACCAATAGTAGGCTCTGGAGAAATAGAAATTGAGCTCCCTAGTGGCGCTAAGAAAACGATCCGAATACATCACGCCCATTTAGAAGAAGATGCTGGTAAGTCCCTCCATGAAGATTTCGAAGGTATGACGGGAGTGGACCTGAATCGCGCAGGCACTCCGTTAATAGAAATCGTCTCAGAGCCAGACATCAGTAACGCAGCAGAAGCGGTGGCATTCGCTAAAAAACTTCACAGTATTGTCACATCTCTAGGCATTTGTGATGGAGAGATGTCGCAAGGCTCAATGCGTTTTGATGTTAATATCTCAATTAGAAGGCCCGGAGAAGCTCTAGGCACTAGAACAGAAACCAAAAACTTGAATTCTTTCAAATTTATGGAGGACGCCATAAGTATGGAAGTTGAACGGCAAATTTATCTTATAGAAAATGGTGAAAAAATAATTCAAGAAACCAGGCTATATAATGGGGACACCAAAGAATCTCGACCTCTTCGCAGCAAAGAAGAGGCTAATGACTATCGCTATTTTCCTTGCCCCGATCTACTTCCTATAGTCATAGAAGACGCCTATATTGAAAAAATTCGGAAATCTCTACCCGAACTGCCAGATACTCGATATCACCGCTTTATACAGCAATACGAATTATCGACCTATGATGCGAGTATTTTAAGCGGTGATCGCGCGATGGGGCAGTATTTTGAAACAGCCGTCAAAACTAGTGGAGATATTAAGCTAACTGTAAATTGGATATTAGGAGAGCTTTCAGCGCGTCTCAATAGTGCCAACCTACCCATCAATCTTTGTCCGGTCACAGCAGGACGGCTAGCTGGGATGATTTTCCGCATTCAAGATGGAACCATTTCAGGCAAAATGGCCAAGCAAGTATTTGATGCTATGTGGAATGGTGACGGCGATGCGGATATTATTATCAAAGCTCGTGGCTTAAAACAAGTTTCAGATGACGAGACGATTGAGCTACTAGTAAATGAGGCGTTAGCAAAAAATTCTACTCAGGTATCTGAATTTTGCAAAGCCGAGGAAACAAAACGATCAAAAATGTTAGGATATTTTGTCGGACAAATAATGAAAGCCTCGAAAGGTCAGGCAAATCCAAAACAAGTGAACGACATTTTATTGCAAAAACTTAACGGGCTACCTTGATACAAAGAATCTGCCTTAAATATAGACTTAAAAAATAGTAGCTAAAACTCATGGCATTTGTAAAAGACAAGCACAAAGTTCTCGGTGAAATATTTGATGACGAAAGAATAAAAACATTTTTACATTTTGACGCCCCTCAGAATGTAAACCCGAATTTCCATCTACTAGAAAAAGCCTATCGAGGCATGAATGTAGAAAATTTTGATACCTTTGTAAATTTTTTTCTTGATAGCGGTCATGATATAAATGCAAAAAATCCTGAAGGTAAGACTTTGCTGAACCTAACCCAAGAGCATAACCACGGGAAGATATACGCTGTTATATTGAAAAAATATGGCGGAATTTAGCACACTGCCAAATGCAGGATAATATAAATAAAAAAAGAAGCTGTAATAGCTGCGCTAAGAAAAACCCTAGTAGGAACTTGGCGGCTAACTGAGTGGAAGAAAACATCACTAGATTCGAATGATGAATCTGATGTATTTGGCCCCAACCCCACAGGTTAATTTAAATTACGATCCAGATGGTCGTGTCTTAGTCCTGGTCCTGCATGGTGATAGACCTAGTCCATCTCAAAGGCCTCCTTCAGAGGCGGAAAAAATTAAACTTTTTGATTCCATGCTTGCTTATGCGGGTACCTACACAATCCAAGAAGATCGAGTTTTACATAAGTTAGATGCAAGCTGGAATGATATTTGGATAAATACAGTGCAGACACGCCTCATATCCCTTAAAGAAGATCGACTAACCTACACAACGCCTATAATGATTGATCCTGTTGACGGCAAGTGATGCTGGCTCGAGCCTAGGTATATTGATTAAACATTTGATTTAAGCACTGCTTAAAACGCTATACCGTCATATCCTTAATATGGTATAAATAAAAAAATTGGAGATTACTCATGATTGATAACATGAATTTTGATGGCGTTACTATTTGCAACTGGCAGGATATTGAACCCATAGAAGGAGCCCCAGGAATTACAGTCCGAAATCTTTGGCAGGGAGAAAACAATAAGCGTATAGATGTATATGAATTTGAACCTGGTGCTGTTTATGGTGCCCTTGACGTCCATGAAATAGGCCCCGAACAAGTGTATGTGATCTCAGGCGTATTTAGTGATGGCAGAAGCGATCATAAGGCAGGCACCTTTTTACACCATCCAGTAGGTTCAGCTCATGTTCCCCAATCAAAAACTGGCTGCGTACTCCTAGTAATTTTCCCAGAGGGCTAAGGAAAAATTTTATCGCAAGCCTTTGGTATCTAAGTTAAAAAGTATTTTTAGCAAAAAATGTCAATTCTTTGACTGCAGGAAAAACTGGTATATAATAAATTTAGCTTGAAAGTACGTTTTATATTTATGCATGCCATCTCGATGCCTCACCTTTTAGTAGCTCGTCCGGTTCCTCATAAGTAATAGCAACACATTTTCAGCAAAAAACTGTCTTTTTTTATAAGGCTAAAAAAATTACTATTGAATTAAAAGGATAAGATTATGTCTACTACTACTGGTACTGTTAAATGGTTTAATGAAGCAAAAGGTTTTGGTTTTATTGAGCAAGAGTCCGGCCCCGATGTTTTTGCCCACTTCAGCGCTATTGCTGCCGAAGGATTCAAAACTTTGCTTGAAGGCCAAAAAGTTCAATTCACAGTCACTGAAGGCCAAAAAGGGCCTCAAGCTGAAAACATTACTGTAATCGGCTAAGAACAACACGAAAATCTAAGTGGTATTTAGTAAAATAAAAAAAGGCGAGAATGTTATCTCGCCTTTTTTTATTTTATGCCATCTCAACGAGATCATTTATTTTTGTTGCCCTCAATCGATTTATTACTACGAGCTCCCCAAGCATTTTTATCTGACCCTCGAGTATTACCTGTATGTCTTGGCTTTCCACTCCCTCTGTTATGTCTGCCATTCTCTATAGGTTCAGCCTTGATCGAGGGGTCTGGAGAAAATCCATCAATATTTTTTTTAGGCAGATTTAGTTTTAAAAGACGCTCTATATCGCGCAATAACTTATGTTCATCCACGCATACCAATGATACAGCCTCACCTTCTTTGCCTGCACGACCAGTGCGGCCAATACGATGAACGTAATCTTCCGGTACATTAGGTAGCTCAAAATTTACAACGTGTGGCAATTGATCAATATCAAGACCACGGGCAGCAATATCTGTCGCTACCAGCACACGCACCTTGCCTTGTTTAAAATCAGCCAATGCTTTTGTTCGGGCACCTTGGCTTTTATTGCCATGGATAGCAACAGCAGTCAATCCATCTTCTTCTAATTGCTTAGCCAGTCTATTCGCACCATGCTTTGTTCGAGCAAAAACCAATACTTGCCTCCAATTTTCAGAGCCAATCAAAAACGAAAGTAATTCGCGCTTTCGACCCTTATCCACAAAGTGAACTGTTTGTGCAATTCTTTCAGATGCAGCGTTTCTTTGAGCCACCTCTATTAATGTTGGTGAATTCAATAAGCTATCAGCAAGTTTTTTGATGTCGTTAGAGAAGGTTGCCGAAAATAAAAGGTTTTGACGCTTCTTGGGCAGCAATGCTAATAATTTACGAATATCGGGAAGAAATCCCATATCCAGCATCCGATCTGCTTCATCTAGTACTAGGATTTCTACTTGAGACAAATCTAATGTTTTTTGATGAGCATGATCAAGAAGGCGTCCGGGTGTAGCCACAAGAATATCAACACCTGATCGTAATGCAGCTATTTGAGGATTTATTTTGACGCCCCCAAAAATTACTGTAGAACAAATTGATAAATACTTACTATAAGTCTTAACGCTCTCTGAAACTTGTGCAGCTAGTTCTCGGGTAGGGGTTAGCACTAGCGCCCTAATAGGCCGGGGGGATTTTTTTGTACTATTTTCGCTTAATATCTGCAGCATAGGCAATGTGAAGCCAGCTGTTTTGCCAGTTCCTGTTTGAGCGCCAGCCAATACATCAAGCCCCTGGAGCACCAAAGGAATAGCTTTAATTTGGATGGGTGTTGGTGCGCTGTATCCGCGTTCAGAGACAGCACGAAGTATATCAGCCGATAGGCCGAGTTCAGTAAATAGCATA
>CAWUVO010000041.1:0-6229 GCA_963925965.1 uncultured Porticoccus sp.
CTATTAAAAATAGAATTTGGTATGTATAGCGGCCTCTGGTCAAATGTTCTGATCCTAGTCAAACGCCACCCAATATCTTCCACAGTACCTTCGATTTCTTGATCTGGAGATCTAACCCAGTCTCCAACTTTAAATGGCTGATCAAAATAAAGCATCAAGCCACCAAAAAAATTAGCCAAGAGATCTTTGGCGGCAAAACCAATAGCCAAACCTCCCACCCCGCCGAATGCAAGCAATCCAGAAATACTGTACCCAAACAACTGCATCGCTATCAAAATCGCTGTGATAACGACTGAAGCGCGCAATAATTTGCTCACTACTTTAGCTGTGGTCGCGTCGAATGGCTCTATCGTATATTCAGGGTGAGCCAAATTACGCTCCGCCCGTTTAATCAGGTTAATCAAAAATAAGGCACAAAGAAAAATTATAGCAGCCCGATTAATCGAACCAATAAGCTCATGGGTTTCTGAGCCTGCAGCTTTTGCAGCTACAGACGCCGCTAAATTAAAACTGATAATCCATATAGCCCAAATAGAGGGGCGTCTAGAGGCCTCAATAATCGCATCGTCCCAAACTGTTTTAGACTTAGCGGCTTGAATCTCAAGAAAATTTATCAGCTTGTTAGCCATTTGCGCCAAAACAAATGCAAAGATAACAAGCAGAAAAATCTCCAACACCCACAAATAATAGCCGCCTGTCAAATCAACTAGCCAATTTTCTAAAACTGCCATAACAGCTATCCCTTATTAATTCTACGTTAAGCTTTACTTACCTTTAGGTAAAGTTAAGAGCTGTGCATTCACAGATTTCCACCGATCATCTTCAGTCAAGCTATCCCATGATAATGTTACCTGACAGCTCATTCTAGATAATCCTGCTGATGGCGCCCAGCTGCAGGATTCTAAAAAATCTAGCACCTCAATAACACCTTTCCGGTTATTGCAAACTAAAATCATATCACAGCCAGCCTGGAGTGCAGCTTTAGCTTTGTTTGTGTAACCACCAACAATATCTGCACCCTTCATAGACAAATCATCGCTAAAAATAATCCCATCAAATTTCAACTCTTGCCTTAAGATTTTCTTTAACCATAACTCTGAAAATCCTACAGCATTTAAATCAATTTTAGGATAAATAATATGCGCTGGCATTACTGCATCTAAGCTAGATGCTAGACTCTCAAAAGGGATAAGATCATGACCACGCAATTCCTCTAAAGACCTTTGATCTAGAGGAGTCTCATGGTGGCTATCAGCATTTACACCTCCGTGGCCCGGAAAATGTTTTCCCGTGGCAGCCATACCAGCTTCATGCATACCCTCAATAAATAATTTGGCCGCCTTCGTTGCCAAAACTGGGCTGTCAGAAAAAGATCGGTCTGCAATTACCTGGCATTTATCTTTATCTAAATCAAGGACGGGAGCAAAACTAAAGTCTATGCCGCATGCCACTATTTCGGAGGCCATCAACCATCCGCAATCCTTGATAAATTTTTCTGCATATTCTGATCTAGAACTTAGAATCTCTCCTAGAGTCTTCATCGGCGGAATTTGAGTGAAGCCATCACGAAAACGTTGCACCCTGCCACCCTCTTGATCGACACAAATCAAAAGATCTGGCCTTATCATTCTAATATCAGAAGTCAGGGATGTTATCTGTTCTCTACTTTGAAAATTTCTTGAAAAAAAGATAACTCCGCCAATATGTGGATTTGCTAACAAATGCTGCTCGGAGGCACTTAGTGAAAGGCCGCTCAAGTCAATTATTAAAGGCCCTAATAACATAATGCCTTCCCTTAAAATCTAGCTCGCTAGCATAAGCTCAACTATATGCTGTCAATAGTAAATCAGATACAGGTACATTTTTACTTAATAATAGATTAATTATTTTTTTGAGTAAGTATTATAACTCAACATCCGGACCCTGTAGTAAAGAATAAAAAAATTAGCTAGAAAACCAAGATATCTAATTACCTGAAAAAAGTCTTTGATATTCATGTGACTTTAACCATATACTGTTAATAAATACAGTCTATATTTATTAACAGCTATTAAACTTAATATAAATAGTAAATTTCAGCGTAAACAAGGAAATAAGGAAATAAGGATGCGTAATTCTTCCCTAACGGCAAGGCAAGAGCAAATTCTCAACTTGGTCAAAACGCATATCCAGGCGACTGGTTATCCACCTACCAGAGCTGAAATAGCTGCTGAATTTGGTTTCAAATCACCCAATGCAGCCGAAGAGCACCTAAGAGCGCTAGCCAAAAAGGGTGCAATTGAAATGATCTCTGGAACTTCTCGAGGAATTCGGCTACTACTAGAGGAAGAGCATAATGGGCTACCTTTGGTTGGATGTGTAGCAGCCGGGGAAGCTATTCTGGCAATTGAAAATATTGAAGACTATCTAGAGGTAGCTCCAGATATGTTCCACCCTAGAGCAGATTTTTTATTAAGAGTTCAGGGCCGAAGTATGAAAAATATCGGAATAATGGACGGCGATCTCCTTGCTGTCCATAAAACAAATACTGCAGAAAATGGAGCAATCGTAGTTGCAAGAATTGAGGACGAAGTGACTGTGAAGCGCCTGAAGGTAGGCTCTAAGGTCCATGAGATCATTTTAATGCCAGAAAATGAGGAGTTGGATCCAATCCTCGTTGACTTGAGAACACAAAATTTTACAATTGAGGGTGTTAGTGTAGGGGTTCTTAGGACAAAATTTTAGTTAAACCAACTTACATCTAATGGATCAGACAAGATATGCCGGAAAAATCATTTTCCTCTTCTGTTGACTGCAGAATATCCAAGTCCATCTTATCAAACAAATCAATCCCTGCTTCAATCATAACTTTTGCAAGATCAATTTTTGATTCCTCCGAAAATCCTTCGACTTCCCTTGAAAAGGAAATACGAATTAACGGTTCATCATTATCATTGCCTCTTTTGAGGGCGATATCGCCATTAGGTAGCACAACTATTTCAAAAAAAGACATTCAATCATTCCATCTATAAGGTAATGTAAAAAATTATAACAGAGGTGCTTGCGAATATTAAGCAGGCACTTGAAAATCTATACTAACAAACATCAACATTCATACATAAGCTCTCGATGCCTCTCAATCATTTCAACAAAATCTTGTCTCCAAGCTGCTAGCAACTGGTAGCTTAAACATATGCCCTCATCCAGCTGCTTAACTTCAAGCAAAGAAGGAGACTGGGTGTAATTTTTACCAACCTCTAAAGGAGGAGGCAATGATAACTGTTTAAAAGCAGCAAGAAGTTGAAAAAGCCAACTAGAGCGGCTCTCTGCCAAGCTTTTAATTTCTTGAGCTTCGCTCGGTTCTTTGTTGATATCACGAAGCCCCGCATCCAAGTCCTGTACAGAAAAGATTGATTCGGCTAATTTATATTGATACGTAACAGCAATCTCTCTCAAGTAATTAAGATAAGCGGATTCAATTTGATAAAGTGCTGACTGACACAAAACGATTTCGAGTTGATGCAGATTATTTTCCTCTAAATAATCTTTTTTTGAAGTACCCTGATCCAGTAAAATATCACAAAAAAATATCTTTTGGTTTACCACAGAAAAATAAGAATTCATGATGATTTTTTCTCCTTTTCGGCTATCTCCGATAATTTTAGATTTAGTTTTTATGGCTATAAATTATTTTTTAGCCGCCTTGCGACCATCTTCTATCTTCCAGCAGCCATCAATATAGCGTCCTCTCCACCCCGTAGGTTTTCCGCCTAATTCGGTCTGGACATAATGCACTTTTTTTTTCCTATCAAACCGCACAAGTGCTTGCAGGCCGTCTGGGTCCTGCTGGGGAGCACTAAAAAGATGCTTATACTTGGAGTCAATTGCATCTCTATATGGAATCAATTCAATTACAAGCGGCGCTCTTGTCTCCCGATGTTTGGGATATTGGCTCGCAGCAAGAAAAATACCTACAGCGCCATCTCGTAATATATAGTGGTCTTCTACTTTAACACACAGCAAATCTGGCATTGGAACTGGGTCCATCTTTGGTGGAGCAGCCTCTCCACTTCTAAGAAGCTTACGAGTATTCTTGCAGTCTTCCGAAGTACAACCGAAATATTTTCCGAATCGACCATCTTTTAAGTGCATATCCATTCCACACTTATCACACGACAGGGACGGACCCTCATAGCCTTTGAGCACAAAAACCCCTTTTTCAATCTCAAAACCTGAACAGCTAGGATTTTTTCCACAAATATGAAGCTTCTTGGCTGTATCAACAAGATAGCTGTCCATGGCTGTGTCGCAAATCCCACAACGATGCCTATGGATTAACTGGCGCGACTCTGCTTCATCATCATCATCAACATTGATAGCCTCATCGCCAGAAGTGAGGTTAAGGGTGCTTTTGCATTGCTCCTTAGGGGGTAAGCTATAACCAGAGCACCCCAAAAAGACTCCCGTGGCACCAGTCCTAATAGTCATTGGCCTCCGACAATCTTGTCGCGGACACTCTAAATCGGTTAATGTCGGCTCATTAGGCCGCATGCCGCCGTCTTCGGACTCCGCTCTAGATAGGTTTGCAGAAAAATCGACATAAAAACGATTCAAAACATCTTTCCAATTACGTTCTCCGCTTGCTACATCATCAAGATGAGTTTCCATTGCAGCAGTAAAGCCATAATTCATAAGATCAGGAAAACTTTCATTTAGGCGTATTGTAACAATATCGCCTATTTTTTCTGCGTAGAAACGCCGATTATCTACCCTTACGTAACCAGCCTCCTGAATTCTTGAAATAATTGCTGCATAGGTAGAAGGCCTGCCAATTCCTAGTTTTTCCAGCTCCTTAACTAAGGCAGCTTCAGAAAAACGGGGCGGAGGTTTGGTGAAATGTTGCAAAGGTACCAAAACATTCAATTTCATTGTATCGCCGACACAGAGGTCAGGCAGCTCGTCATCGTCATCTTTTTTACGGAGCGATGGCAATGCTTTAAGATATCCATCAAAGCGCATAACACGACCTTTAGCTTTTAGCTCATAGCCAGCTGCACCAACCTTTACTGTGGTGCTAGTAAATTCAGCAGGCATCATTTGACAAGCAAGAAACTGCTGCCAAATCAACTGATAGAGCTGTTTTGCGTCATCCATGTCAATCAAATTATCAGGCGCAATATCAACGTTCGAGGGTCGAATAGCCTCATGCGCCTCTTGTGCGTCCGATTTACTACTGTAAGTATTAGGTTTTTCTGGTAAATATTTCTTGCCAAAATATTGCTCAATATAACCCCTGCATGCCGTGACAGCATCAACACTGAGGTTGATTGAGTCTGTTCTCATGTATGTAATGTATCCTCCTGCGTAGAGGCGTTGAGCCATAGCCATAGTTTTCTTAACACTATACCCAAGCCTGGTGCTAGCAGCCTGCTGCAGGGTTGATGTGATAAAAGGAGCAGAGGGCTTGCTCCCTGTAGGTTTGTCTTCACGTTTAATTATACTGCAGCTAGCAGGATGCAAGGCTTCCATAGCTACATGTGTCTGCTCTTTATTTTTAGGTAAAAAGTTTTCGCCCGAGCAACTCTTTACTTCAAAACGAATTTTTTCGCCAGATCCGGATTCAAGATCAGCATGCAATGTCCAATACTCATCTGGATCAAATGCCTTAATTTCTCTTTCTCGCTCTACAATTAGCCTAACTGCGACCGACTGAACTCGACCAGCTGATAAGCCTCTAGCAACTTTACTCCAAAGTAATGGAGAAACCATAAATCCCACCACACGATCCAAGAAGCGGCGAGCCTGCTGAGCATTTACACGATCCAAATCAAGCTCAGTCGGTTTAGAAAAAGCTTCCTGAATGGCTTTTTTGGTGATTTCGTTAAATACCACTCTTTTGTAGCGGTCTTCGCTGCCACCAATAACCTCTCTAAGATGCCAAGCTATTGCCTCACCTTCTCTATCCAAATCTGTGGCTAGATAAATAGTGTCGGCATTTTTGGCTAATTTTTTAAGCTCAGCGACTACTTTTTCTTTTCCGGGCAAAATTTCGTATCGAGCCTGCCAATCTTTTTCTGGGTTGATCCCCATGGAGCTAAACAGCTTTTCTCTGGCTTTTTTTATTTTATGGATCATCTTCTCTTCAGTCGGCATACTGCGGGTGATAGCAGCAGCTCGAGATCGAGCCAAAGGATCAGTCGTCGGCACACCCTTTGATACATCGCGAATATGCCCAATACTTGACTTGACA
>CAWUVO010000042.1:0-19883 GCA_963925965.1 uncultured Porticoccus sp.
TCGCTTGGTTGGATGATCACTCTGAGCACGGGACCACTCAATCTAACCTGTCCGTTGATGATCGCAAGATACAAGCCTTATCCACCAAGCTACAAATAGCTGCAGCCTATGCTTATAGTGCAACCAGTGAGTTTGAGCTAAGAACGGGTGTTAACTCGCGTTATACCGATGATGATGATACCGAGATCAGCATAGGCGGCAGTAAGTCTAAGTTTAGTAACGTGGGTGATGAGAATGTCTACAGTAGTTTTGTGGGTGCTCGTGTACGAATAGCCAGCAGCGATAAGCTCAGCTTAGTGGCTGATGTTGAGCTAGGGGGTAACGGTGATGAAGACTATAAGGCCGGTCATTTAAGTGTTGAATACACCTTCCACTAGTCTGGATAGGTATTTGTATGGATAGACATAATTTGGTCTAGTTTTATAACACCTACTGTTATCACATGACCCCCAGAGTGCCCGGATATTTTCGGGCATTTTTATGCTTGTGTCTTTTCTGAGTAAGCGCTTACAAATATACATAGACAGTTAGTGTATGGTTGCCAGTATTCTTGTCGTTAAGTTTTCAGTTGTCTGTCGACACTGGCATTCTTAGAAAATTTCTCCATAATCCCATTATTGTAAGAATATTTCACACAGCAAATTTTTCTACATGGAATAAATGCCAATGATTCATAGATTTACCAAGATAAGAGAGGATCGAAGATTTCAGGGTGCAGTTATCGCTATTATCCTATTGTCTTCTCTTTTGATGGGATTTCAGACATACGAAGCAAGTAATAAGTATGTAAACATGCTTGTTTTTTTAGATTATTTTGTGACTATATTTTTTGTCATCGAGTTATCAATAAGATTCTTAGGGGAAGAAAAAAAATCATTATTTCTTAAAGATGGCTGGAATCTTTTTGATTCAGTTATAGTTCTTGCCTCCCTAGTTCCTGTTGCAGGATCATCTGTTCTGATATTAAGATTACTGAGAATTTTTAGAATCTTGAGAATAATATCTGTCGTTCCAGAGCTAAAGGCTTTGGTCGAGGCATTATTGCAGTCACTGGCAAGATGCGGCTATGTGATGTTAATTTTATTTATTATTTTATATATCTATGCAGCGATAGGATCCATGTTGTTTTCTGTAGATGATCCAGCAAGATGGGCCGACTTGGGTATTTCGTTGCTGACCTTAGTGCAAGTGATGACTCTTTCTAGCTGGGAGACAGTAATGTTGCCAATGCAGGCTTTGTATCCATGGGCATTTGTGTATTTTGTTTCATTTGTTTTTATAACAGCCGTGGTACTCTTGAATTTAGTAATTGCTGTATTGGTTGATGTGGTATCCAAATCAAGTATTACAAAATAAAACACTAGCTTAAAATTTAATTAAATTTGGACACAAAGGGAACTAAAATATGAAAATTATACAGAAGATGTGTGCTGCTTTATTGCTAGCTGGATTATCAAGCGCTTATGGTGCTCATCATGAGGCAAATGAACATGAACATAAAACTACTCCCGATCAAGCAGAAGAAGAAAGAACGATGCGTGCCTCCTGTGCTGAAGATGCAGCTAAATCAGAGCCTAAATTCTTAGATGAAAAAACTTGTCTAGAAACGCACGGATACAAGGTTAAGGATTAGCATAAAAGACGAGTGTGAGAGGCTGTAGCAAATTTTAGTAATGGTTATTGGCAACTTTGAAGCCTTATGATACCGGATTTACCGCCCACTGCTGCAGCATAGTCTAAAGTGAAAAATAATAATTAAATCAAATTGACAGGGGTTTAGGTGCCAAAAAAAAGTCTGCTAATAATTTTTTTACTGAGCACTCTTCTGACTGGCTGTATATTCTCTAGTCCTCAGCCGCCCAGTAATCAGTCTAATATTTGCTCTATATTTGAAGAGAATCCGGAATGGTATGATTATGCTAGAGATTCTCAAGAAAAATGGGGAACAAGTATTTCTACCCAGATAGCATTTATCAAACAGGAGTCATCTTTCAGGCATGACATAAAACCACCGAGAGATAAATTGTTAGGGATAATTCCTTGGTTTAGATCTTCTTCTGCATATGGGTATGCTCAAGCTCAGAATGCAGTGTGGTCAGAATATGAAAAAGAAAGAGGGTCTCTTTTTTCAAGAAGATCCCATATGAAATACGCCACTGATTTTATTGGCTGGTATAACAAAAAAAGCCGAGAAACTTTGGGCATTAGTAGCGTTAATGCCGAGCATCTGTACTTAGCCTACCATGAAGGCCGCGGTGGCTATTAGCGAAAAAGTTACCTTAAAAAAAATTCATTGCGTAAAATTGCAAAAAAAGTTGGCCGTCAGGTAAAAACCTACCAAGGGCAACTTGCTAGCTGTGAGGCAAAGTTCAGATGTAGGCATTTCTATCAGATTTGGCCAATCTGTCGCTAGGGATGGTCGAGCCACCAGTCTGTTCGAGCTGCATGGCTAGTAATTAAAAATGATAAAGAAAAGACTTGGTATTTGCAGGGGTTTATCTTGACCAAACGTGATCTGAGCTCTATAATCTCGGCCCCTTAAAGGTGCTGTGCAGGAGTTTTGAGGCGAGACCTTTTAGGGATTACAATTTGGTGATAATTGCAATCTTGTTAAGACTATCAATTAAGTTAAGTTGAAAAAATTTGTTGCGGGGTGGAGCAGTCTGGTAGCTCGTCGGGCTCATAACCCGAAGGTCGTTGGTTCAAATCCAGCCCCCGCTACCAAATATTTACATAGGGTGATTTTCCTATGTTGATGTGATGAAATAGCTCACATTCAAAAAGCCCCTTTTAGGGGCTTTTTGTTAGGCGGTCCAAGTTGCTAGAGAGCCACTGGATGTCGGTCTGGTTGAGAAAGTCGAGAGGTTTTAGTGGCAACGAGACAGGATGCACTTGTAGCTTTAGTTGTCCCAGTGGTGGATGCCATGGGATGCAGGTTTTGGGGATTGGAATATTTGTCTTCTGGGCGTAGCGCTATGCTGAGGATATATATTGAAAATGACCCTATCACAGTTGAAGATTGTGAAAAAGTAAGCCGGCAGGTTGCTAGTTTGCTTGATGTTGAAGATTTGATCACTAGTGAGTATACATTGGAAGTGTCTTCTCCTGGTTTAAATAGACCATTATATACACTGGTTCAATATGAACAGTATAAAGGCGAAAAAGTTGTTTTAAAATTACGCTTGCCTCATGAAGGCAGGCGTAATTTTAAAGGGCGCTTAAATGGTATAGAGGGAGAAAACGTTTTGTTGGCAGCTGATGGTTGCGAATTTATCTTCCCAATTAATAGCATTGAAAGGGCGAACATTGTCCATCCCTTCTAAGTGCAGTTGCGAGGCTGAAAAATGAATAAAGAAATTTTGATGGTGGCAGAAGCCGTCTCAAACGAAAAAGGTGTATCTTCAGAAGTTATTTTTGAGGCCATAGAGCAGGCTTTAATAATGGCGACGAAGAAGCGCTATGATGAAGATTCTAATATTCGTGTGGTTATTGATCGCGAGACGGGTGGTTATGAGTCTTTTCGTTGGTGGACAGTGATGGATGACGAAACTATGGCTGAGCTTGGCACTCAATTAACTATTGAGGAGGCTCATGAAAAAGACGTTAAGCTTAAAGCTGGCGATGTCTTTGAAGAAAAAATTGAAGATATTGGTTTCGGAAGAATTGCGGCCCAAACTGCAAAGCAAGTAATAGTTCAAAAAGTGAAAGATGCCGAACGAGCCCTGGTTGTTGATTTATTTCTTGAGCAGGTCGGAAGCTTGATCAGTGGAACCGTGAAGAAAGTAACGCGTGATAATGTGCTTATTGATTTTGGTAATAATGCTGAAGGTATTTTGCCTCGTGAAGAACTGGTCGGACGTGAAGTATTTCGAGTAAATGATAGAGTGAGAGCCATATTGCAGGGAATTAATCTTGAAAATAGAGGCCCGCAACTCTTCCTTAGTCGTAAGTGCAATAAAATGCTGATAGAGCTATTTAGTATTGAGGTCCCGGAAATTGCAGAACAGATTATTGAGATTCGTGGGGCTGCCAGAGATCCAGGCTCAAGAGCAAAGATTGCGGTAAAAACTAATGATGGGCGAATAGACCCTATTGGTGCTTGCGTGGGGATGAGAGGCGCACGAGTACAGGCGGTGTCTAATGAGCTGGATGGAGAGAGAATAGACGTCGTCCTCTGGGACGACAATCCTGCACAGTTGGTCATCAATGCAATGGCCCCAGCTGAAGTGGAGGCCATTGTTGTTGATGAAGAGTTAAACTCAATGGATGTAGCTGTTTCAGAGAGTTCTTTAGCAATGGCTATTGGTCGTAGCGGACAAAATGTTCGTCTTGCATCTGAGCTAACTGGATGGAAAATTAATGTAATGACAACTGATGAGGCTCAAGTAAAACAAGAAAAAGAGTCTCAGGACCTAGTTGGCCTTTTACAAGAAAAACTTGATATAGGTGAAGATGTCGCTACAGTCTTGGTTGAAGAGGGATTTGCCTCTCTTGAGGAAGTAGCTTACGTTCCACTGGAAGAAATGGCAGGTATCGACGGATTTGATGAAGATTTAGCAGAAGAGCTGCGTGCTAGAGCTAAAGACGCTTTGTTGTCGATAGCGCTATCTTCGGAGCAAGACACCTTGTATCCGGCAGAAGACTTGCTGGCAATGGATGGCATGAATGAAGAGCTTGCAAAAAAGCTGGCTGCTTGCCATATCATCTCGATGGAAGATCTGGCTGAACAGGCAGTAGATGATTTGCTAGATATTGATGGTATAGACGAAAAGCGAGCTGCCGAATTGATTATGACTGCACGTGCGCCCTGGTTTGCTGACGAAAACAGCAATAGTTGATTTAAAAGACTCAAAATTGAGGAATATTGATGGCTGAAGTTACTGTAGGTGAGCTTGCCAAGCTTGTGGGAACATCTGTAGAGCGCCTGCTGAATCAAATGCAGGAAGCAGGCTTATCGCAAGATAAGCCCGATGCGGTTGTTGGCGATCAAGAAAAGAAAATATTGCTAGCACACTTGAAAAGTTTGCATGGCGGTATATCTGGTGACCCAAAGCAAGTTACACTCAAGCGAAAAACTTTAAGTATTCTAAAGACAAGTGCTGGCAGGAAAACAGTTAATGTTGAAGTTCGCAAAAAACGGACTTATGTGAAGCGTGATGATGAAGAGATTGCGATTAACCCTGATGAAAATAAAAATCTAGAAATTACAGCTATTGATGTTGAAGATCAAAGGCAAGCGGCAATAATCTCTCGTCGCTTAGAAGAAACAAAATCTCAAGAAATTATAGAAGATTCTGGGTCTAGTGATGAAGAGAAGAAAAATCAATCAGCTGAAAAGAGCATTGCGCCTACTGTCTCCAACCCCGCTTCTGGTGATATCAACGAAACTCCAGTAGAGCCAACCAAGACCATTAAAAAACATGCAAAAGTATATGATACGACTCCTATCAATGATGAAAAAGAAGAGGTGGTTAAAAAACCAAAAAAACGTGTCGCGATAAAAGAACCCAAACGTAAAATTGTAGACCTGCTGAAAGCAGCCGAAGAAGAATCAGAAGAAGAAAAAAAGCCTCGGCTTCGCACTGGTGTGAAGATTGCTAAGATGAAGAATGTGCATACGTTTAAAAAACCAGTGGGCAAAATTTTTTGCAACGTAGAAATTCCAGAGGAAATTCTTGTCAGCGATTTGGCGAAAAAGATGTCAACAAAAGCCACTGTTGTTATTAAAGCTCTAATGAAGCTAGGAACCGTAGTTTCAATTAATGAGCCTATAGATCAAGATACTGCGATTCTTGTTGTTGAGGAGCTTGGCTATACCGCCACTTCCGTTTTTGGATCAAAAGAAGAAGAAGTGATGATAGAAGCTTTACAGGCTCCAGTAGAGGAAGTCCTGATGACGCGGGCCCCCGTTGTCACGGTCATGGGCCATGTTGATCATGGCAAAACATCACTGCTTGATTATATCCGCAAAAGTCGAGTAGCTTCAGCAGAGGCTGGAGGCATTACTCAGCATATTGGTGCATATCACGTAGATACCCCAAAGGGAATGATCACCTTTTTGGATACGCCCGGGCATGCTGCTTTTACAGCTATGCGTGCTCGTGGTGCACAGAGTACAGATGTTATTATTTTGGTGGTTGCTGCTGATGACGGAGTTATGCCACAAACTGAAGAGGCGATACAACATGCTCGGGCAGCAAACGTCCCCCTCATAATTGCGATAAATAAAATTGATAAAGAATCTGCTGACTCCGAAAAAGTAACTAATGAGTTGTCTGCAGCGGGCGTTATTCCTGAAGCCTGGGGTGGAGATACCCAGTTCATTGAGGTCTCTGCACAGACAGGCGCAGGTATTGACGATTTGTTAGAGGCGGTATTACTACAAGCAGAATTACTCGAATTAAAGGCATCTTGCAGTATTCCCGCCAAAGGAGTGATTATTGAGTCAAGATTAGAAAAAGGCCGTGGCGCTGTTGCAACAGTCTTGGTTCAGGCAGGAAAGCTAAAAAAAGGAGATTTGGTGCTCGCAGGAGAGAGTCTTGGCCGCATTCGAGCGATGAACGATCAAGCAGGAAAAACAGTAACAGATGCTGGCCCCTCAATCCCGGTAGAGATATTAGGTTTGGATACGCCGCCAGCTGCTGGCGATGAATTTCTTGTAGTAAGTGATGAACGTAAAGCAAAACAATTGGCAGAATTCCGACAAAATAGAGTCCGCGATGAGGCGGCTGCCCGTAAGAAATCTGCAAAGTTAGAAAATATGTTTTCTGCGTTTGAGGGTGGCGAGGAGAAAAGTCGCTTACCTATAGTGGTGAAGGCCGATGTTAGAGGTTCTTTGGAAGCTATATTATCTGCGCTTCACGAGATGGGGAATGAAGAGGTAGAGATAGAAGTTATTTGTTCAGGGGTTGGGGGTATAAGCGAATCAGATATTAATTTGGCAGTTTCTGCTCGTGCTGCAGTGATAGGATTTAACGTAAGAGCTGACAATACAGCTCGTCGTTTGTCAGAAGAAGAGGGGTTAGATCTCCGATATTACAGTGTCATATACAATGTTTTGGATGATGTAAGGCAAGCATTAAGTGGGTTACTGTCTCCTGAAAGGCGAGAAGAGATTCTTGGTATCGCCGAGGTGCGTGATGTGTTTGGGTCGCCAAAATTTGGTGCGATTGCTGGCTGCATGGTTATAGAAGGCGTAGTTTTTCGACATAAACCGATCCGAGTGTTACGAGATAGCGTGGTAATTTATCAGGGCGAATTAGAATCACTAAGGCGCTTTAAAGATGAAGCTAGCGAAGTTCGAAATGGCGTTGAATGCGGCATTGGGGTGAAAGATTACAATGACATCAAGCCTGGTGATCAGATTGAAGTTTATGAAATTACAGAGATAGCTCGGAAGCTATAAACAAGGCTCAGAATTATGCCTCGAGAGTTTACACGTAAAGATAGAGTGTCCGATGCTCTTCAGCGAGAGTTATCTAAATTGATCCGCGATGAAGTTCGTGACCCCAGGTTAGCAATGGCCAACATCACTGCTGTAGAGGTTAACCGCGATCTTGCTAATGCCAAGGTATACGTTACTTTTGTGGGATTATCGTCTGAAGAAGAAAGTCGAAAAGCTACAGAAATATTAAACGGTGCTGCAGGATTCTTGCGAACCAGAGTTGCTCGTGAAATGCAGTTGCGTATCGCCCCCCATCTGCGCTTTATATATGATTATAGCGGCAGAAGAGCCCAAGACTTGACGGCTATAATAGAACGAGCGGTATACTTGGATAAGCAGCACCAGGTAAATCCAGATGAACCTGTAGACCATTCTGGGGAAGATTAGCGTTGGGGCGCCGCAATAAAGGACGTCAAGTTAATGGAATTTTGTTGCTAAACAAGCCACTTGGCATTTCCTCTAATGGTGCATTACAGAAGGTCCGACATTTGTTTCTTGCTGCCAAGGCTGGACATACTGGTAGCCTTGATCCTTTAGCGACAGGAGTTTTGCCAATTTGTTTTGGAGAGGCAACAAAATTTACTCAGTTTCTTTTGGATGCAGATAAAAAATATAATACAACCATTCGCTTTGGTGTCTCCACCGCTAGCGGAGATGCTGGATCAAAGGTAGTTTCTGAGCTGGGCGCTGAGGACCTAACCGCAAAAAAAGTGGAAGCAGTTCTGGCTGAATTTCGTGGAAATATTGCGCAGGTGCCTTCGATGTATTCCGCACTAAAGCATGAAGGACAACGATTATATAAGCTGGCTCGACAGGGAATAAGTGTAGATAGAAAAGCCCGTGATGTGATAATTTATTCTTTAGAGATGACAGAGTTTCGTTTTGGTGAATTTCCAGAGGCGGATATAAAGGTTCATTGCAGTAAAGGGACTTATATTAGAAGCTTGGCTGAAGATATAGGCTCTCGATTAGGCTGTGGTGCTTATGTATCAAGACTACATAGAGAGGCTGTTAGTCAGTTTAATGAAAAAGATTCAATTACTATGGAGGATCTGGAATCCATAGGCGAATCTAGGCTTACAGCCAGTTTAGATCGCTTGCTTAAGCCTATGGATGCTGGTATTCAACATCTAATGGCTATCTATTTGCCTGAAGACGTTGCTTTTTATTTTTGCCAAGGGCAGTCCGTAATGACGACACAAGCCTATCGCGAAGGCAAAGAAGGCGATATAGTGCGGGTCTTCCATTTGGGGGGTTCGTTTTTAGGTGTTGGCGAGATCACAATTGATGGCAAGCTAGCCCCTAAGCGTTTAGTAATTTAATTTTATTCCTAGGATACCTGTAAATATGCGCGGGCATCCTGAATCTTAAGCCGCATATTGGAGAAATATATGTTGAATGCAGAAGAAAAAGAAGTAATTGTTAAAAATAACGCTCAGTCTAAAGGTGACACTGGTTCTCCGGAAGTCCAAGTTGCCCTACTAACAGCAAATATTAATAAACTACAAGGCCATTTTGGTGATCATAAGAAAGATCACCATTCGCGTCGTGGCCTAATCCGCATGGTAAATCAACGCAGAAAACTGCTTGATTACCTTAAAGGCAAGGATGCTAGCCGCTATACGCAATTAATTGCTAAGCTTGGACTACGTCGATAAGAAGTGACTAACGGCTCCCAGGGGAGCCGTTATTAATTATAAGGGAAGTGAAAACAATACCTTTGTATATTATGGCTGATCGAGTTACCTGTAATTATCTAGATTTTGAATAAAAAATTATTGTAAATAAAATCTAAACTTTACGGGTAATTATTGGTAACGCGAGCAGTTTAATTTCTGGTATTTTTTTAAAGCTTCATGTTATCAAGAGCTATTAGGAAATAAATTTTATGAAACCTGTAATAAAAACATTTCAGTATGGAAAACATACTGTCACATTAGAAACTGGCCGTATTGCGCGCCAGGCAACGGCAGCAGTTTTGTGCACTATGGACAAGACATCAGTGCTTTGTACGGTTGTTGCCGATAAGAAAGCTAAGGATGGGCAGGACTTCTTTCCTCTTGGTGTCCATTACATTGAAAAAGCATATGCTGCCGGTAAAATTCCTGGTGGATTTTTTAAACGCGAAGGTCGACCAAATGAGAAAGAAACACTTACCTCTAGGTTGATAGATCGCCCTATCCGCCCTTTGTTTCCTGATGGGTTCAAAAATGAAGTGCAGGTAGTTTGTACTGTAATGTCAGCAGAAAAAGATATTGATCCAGATATTGTAGCTATGATTGGGGTATCTGCCGCTTTGTCTATTTCTGGAGTTCCATTTAATGGCCCTGTGGGCGGCGCTCGCGTCGGTTATACATCAGATCTTGGTTATACCCTCAACCCAACTTACTCTGATTTGATTGAGTCAGACTTGAACATGGTTGTAGCAGGAACTAAAGATGCAGTATTAATGGTGGAATCAGAGGCAAATGAGCTGTCAGAGGATATTATGCTGGGTGCAGTACTTTTTGCTCATCAAGAAATGCAAGCAGTGATCCAGGTTATCACTGATTTAGCTAATGTGGCCGCTAAAACGAGGTGGGATTGGCAGCCAGCATCACAGAATATAGAGCTTGCAGATGCCCTTAGCTCTAAAATAGGTAACGATCTAGATAACGCCTATCGTACAACAGATAAACAGGAAAGAGTAACTCTGCTTGAAGGCCTTCGCAACGATGCGATGGGCTTAGTGAACGAGATAGCAGGTATCAGCGAAGAAGATGTGCGCGATGGCTTTAAAAAGCTTGAGAAGAAAATTGTGCGTGGCCGTATTACCCGCGGTGAGCCGCGTATTGATGGTCGCGATAGCAAAACTGTTCGAGCTATTAACGTAGAAATTGGTGTATTGCCAAAAACTCATGGTGCTGCGTTATTCACACGCGGAGAAACTCAGGCGCTAGTAACGACTACTTTGGGTTCCATGAGAGATGCGCAGCTGATTGATGCCCTGGAAGGTAAGCGTGAAGATCCCTTTATGCTGCATTACAACTTTCCTCCTTATTCTGTTGGTGAATGCGGTCGAATGGGATTTACAGGCCGGCGTGAAGTTGGTCATGGCAAGCTAGCTAGACGCGGGATTAATGCGGTATTACCTTCTACGGAAGAATTTCCATACGCTATACGCGTGGTATCGGAGATTACTGAATCTAACGGATCTAGCTCAATGGCTTCGGTGTGTGGAGCAAGTCTGTCTTTGATGGACGCAGGGGTTCCACTAAAGGCTCCAGTGGCGGGCATCGCCATGGGTTTAGTTAAAGAAGAAAGTGGATTTGCAATATTGACAGATATCTTAGGCGATGAAGATCATTTGGGTGATATGGATTTCAAAGTGGCAGGTACAGCGCAAGGCGTTACTGCACTCCAGATGGATATAAAAATTGAAGGTATCACTGAAGAAATTATGGAGGCCGCGCTCGAGCAGGCTCTTCATGCTCGACTGCATATTCTTGGCGAAATGAACAAGGTTCTTGCTAGTTCGCGCGACGAGGTATCCGAAGCAGCACCTCGTTACCATACAATGAAAATTGATGCAGATAAGATCCGTGATGTTATTGGCAAGGGGGGAGCTACTATCCGTTCTTTGACAGAAGAGACTGGGGCTACTATTGATATTAGTGATGACGGAACTATTCGTATCTACAGCGATGACTCTGATGGACTCAATGACGCTATTTTCCGTATCGGAGAGATTACTGCAGAAGCCGAAGTAGGTCGTATTTATGAAGGCACCGTGGCTCGAATTGTTGATTTTGGTGCATTTGTTACTATTATGCCTGGTACAGATGGTCTCCTACATATCTCTCAAATCGCAGAAGAGCGTGTTGAAAAAGTAACAGACTATCTCAAAGAGGGTCAAGAAATTCGCGTGAAAGTGCTTGATGTTGATGCTCGTGGACGGATTAAACTTTCTATGAAGGAAGTAAAAGCAAATGTAGAGGAAAAAACTATTGTGGCAGCTGATGAGGAAGATGCAGGAGAGTCAGCCGAATAATGTTGTAAATTTTCTCAGTATTTTTTTAAAAGCGAGGCATGCCTCGCTTTTTTTATGGATATTTTTTGTTATATGATGATTTTTCAGTGAAAAAAAGTAGCTTAGAGTTACAATCTTAAGTATGGATGATTACCGCCCTTTAAAATCCCCTCAGTTTGAACAACAGCAGTTTCGCACCCGACTTTTTTTTGTGTCATTTTTGATGGTTGTCTTGGTCTCTATACTGCTCGGGCGCTACTATTATCTGCAGGTTATTCAATACGAAAAATTTACGACGAAATCTGAAGGCAATCGAGTTATGGTTGAGTCCATAGCTCCTACGCGTGGATTAGTTTACGATCGAAATGGAGTTTTGTTAGCCCAGAACCGAATCAGCTTTAGCTTGTCTGTTGTTGTTGAGAAAAATGATGATCTTGGGTTGTTGTTGGAAGAAATTTCTAGCCTGGTCACTCTATCTGATAAAGAGAAAAGTCAGTTTTACAAGCAACTAAATAGACGACGACGACCCTTCGAGCCAGTTCTACTGAAGATGGACTTGAACGAAGAAGAACAGGCAATACTTGCTGTTAATCAGCATCATCTTCAGGGTGTCTTGGTGACCGCTAAGCTATTAAGAGAGTATCTTTTTGGGCAGAATTTTGCTCATGTGCTTGGATATGTAGGGCGCATAAATGATCGTGAGGCTGACACACTGGATCCTGTCCTTTATGCAGGAATCAATGTTTTAGGAAAAACTGGACTAGAAAAAAAATATGAATACGACCTCCTGGGTAGAGTCGGTTATCAGACGGTAGAGGTTAATAGTCGAGGCCGTATGATGAGGCGGCTTCAGCGCGAGAATCCTATTGATGGAAAGGATTTACATCTGTACTTGGATCATCGACTGCAACATCAAGCTTATGAGTTGCTGAAGGGGGAAAAAGGAGCCATTGTAGTTATAGAAATTGATACCGGAGGGGTCCTTGCGATGGCCAGCGCCCCAAGCTTTAATCCAAATGAATTTGTTTCCGGCATAAGCCATAAGAACTACAGTGAATTAATTCAGTCATCGGGATTGCCTTTGTTTGATAGGGTTTTGCGCGGGCAATACCCTCCAGGATCGACTGTGAAGCCTGTTTATGGTTTGGCTGCGTTAAATGAAGGTGTGATTAATGAAAACTATAGAATAAGCGATCCTGGTTATTTTAAGCTACCTAATTCGGAGCACAAATATCGAGACTGGAAAAAAGGAGGGCATGGAAATAATATTCACTTGCGTGATGCAATCATTCAATCCTGTGATACTTTTTTTTATAATCTGGCCAACCTTATGTCCATTGATACCTTTGAGCGCTACGGCTCGGCTTTTGGGCTTGGGCAAAAGACTGGCATTGATATGCCTTTTGAGCGAAAGGGGATTATGCCATCACGGCTCTGGAAACAGGAAGCCCAGAGCATGGGTTGGTATACAGGTGATACCGTAAATGTAAGTATAGGGCAAGGATATACTCTGACCACGCCGATGCAGTTGGCTGTTATGACTGCAGGCATAGCAAGTCGGGGCGAAATACGTACACCGCAGTTGGTCCAGAATCAGCAGAATGTTTTACCAGTTAAGAGAAGAATTGAAGTCTCAGAAAGTCATTGGAATTATGTACACCAATCGATGGAGGATGTTGTGCATGGATCCAAAGGCACCGCGAGAGGTATCAGCAAGGGCCTTAACTACAGCATTGCGGGAAAAACTGGCACCGTACAGGTGATAAACATCAAACAAGAGGAGAAATACGATGCAGAAGCTACTGCAAAACGTAATCGCGATCATGCTTTGTTTATAGCTTTTGCCCCAAGGGTAAATCCAAAGATTGCAGTAGCGATAGTTATAGAAAATGCTGGATCTGGATCATCCCAGGCCGCTCCTGTTGCTAGAAAAATTATAGATGCCTATATGGATTTTTATCCTGAGGTGTCAGGGAGCCATGATGGCCCAAAATGAGTTTGTCCGACAAATACGTGCAGGAAACTCCGCTTTTTATGATACCCGCAGCCGGTGGAATAGACTTCATTGCGATATTCCTATGATGGCGCTGCTTTTGATTTTGTCTACGGTCGGACTACTAGTACTTTTTAGCGCCAGCAGTCAAAATATTTCTCTTGTAAAGTCTCAGCTTTTTCGGCTTGGTGCTGGGTTTATCATAATGATTGCAATAGCCCAAGTTCACCCTCGTTTTCTTGAACGCTGGGCATTTGTTCCTTACTTGGGTGGCGTTTTATTATTATTAATGGTGCCGTTATTGGGCATAGAAAAAAATGGTGCACAGCGCTGGCTAAGTATAGGTGTTCAGTTTCAACCTTCGGAAATTATTAAGATTTCGATCCCTTTGCTTTTGGCTAGCTACTTAGCCAGAAGATCTTTTCCTCCTAGCTTTAAGCATGTATTTTTTTCACTATTATTTATTGCTATCCCTGTAGGCCTAATTGCAAAGCAGCCTGACCTAGGGACAGCAATCTTAGTCGCGATTGCAGGATTTTCTATATTATTTCTGAGCGGGCTACCATGGCGTTATTTGATTTTTTCTTCTCTATCACTAGCTGTGGTGATACCCATGGGCTGGTTGTATGTGTTGCATGATTATCAGAAACAAAGAATTATCACCTTATTTGATTCAGAGTCTGACAAGCTTGGCGCAGGTTGGAATATCATTCAATCTACTATTGCTATTGGTTCTGGCGGCTTCAACGGCAAAGGCTGGGGAAATGGCACTCAGTCTCAGTTAAATTTTCTTCCAGAGAGTAGTACGGATTTTATTATTGCTGTTTTTGCAGAAGAATTCGGGTTATTTGGGGTGTTTTTTCTTATAGCTTTATACCTCGCTCTTATTGCAAGATGTCTCTTTGTTAGTATTCGAGCGCAGAGCATGTTCGGCATGTTGTTTGCAGGGAGCTATGCAACTTTATTTTTTGTTTGCATTTTTGTGAATATGGGGATGGTGTCAGGTATTCTGCCTGTAGTCGGTGTGCCACTACCTTTCATTAGTTTCGGCGGAACATCTGTTGTGACGCTGATGTGCGGGTTTGGTATTTTGATGGCTATTAGTACAGAGAGAAATGATATGGAGAAAAAGCGTAGTAGGTAGCTTGCCAATCATCGCCAGATTTATTCATGGTTATATCTTAGGAGATAGTTGAATATGAAAATATACGCAAAAGCAGTCTTTGTCTTTGTTGCTGCATTTTTGTCGGCCCCTTTATTTGTGCTGGCTGACTATTCAGTGCATCCCGATGCCCATATATTTACAGATAGAATGGTGAGTGAGCATAAGTTAGATCGCTCTTATGTTAAATCGTTGCTTCAAAATGCAAGCAAACAGCAGTCTATTATTGATGCAATGACTCGCCCTGCAGAGAAGGTTAAAACTTGGGGCAATATCGAAAAATTTTTATTCAAGAAAGACGAATTGATCAAGGGGTTAAGTTTTGGCTTGAAAACTTTGATTCTTTAGCTAGGGCGTCCAAGGAATATAATATGTCTCCAGAGGTGATAGTTGCGATCATTGGCGTGGAAACTTCTTATGGTCAAAATAAAGGAAATTATCGTGTCATTGATGCGCTAGCGACATTAGCGTTTGATTACCCGAAGCGAAGTGTGTTTTTTACTAAGCAATTAGAGAATTTTCTATTGTTATGCGCAGAACAAAACCAAGATCCTTTGACCCTCAAGGGTTCCTATGCGGGGGCGATGGGCTACGGTCAATTTATACCTAGCAGCTATCGCAGCTATGCTGTCGATTTTGATGGTGATGGGTTCTCAGATATATGGAATAATGAAACTGATGCCATAGGCAGTGTGGCTAATTATTTTTCACGCCATGGCTGGAAGGTGGGTGAAAAAGTGATTGTTCCTGCTAGTTTTTCTGAAGGCTACGACTCATCTCTGGTCAATAAGCTTAAACTGAATAAAACTATTGGTGAGTTAGGAGTGTTAGGGTTTTCTCCCGTCCAGATGTTGCCGACTGAATTTAAAGCTTTACCGGTCTTGCTGGAAGGCATTAATGGAGAAGATTTTTGGTTGGGGCTCCATAACTTCTACGTGATTACCCGATACAACCATAGCCACCTGTACGCAATGGCAGTGCATGAGCTAAGTCAGTTAATTTTGGAGCGAACAGCCAAGGATAAGAGGCAAGTACCCCATTAAGATCTGGTTTTTCAATAAACAAAAATCGTTCAGATGTATTATTCTGGCTCTTATTTTTTCCGTACTGGTTGGCTGCAGTGAGATTAGTATTAAAAATAGTAGCGATCAAGTGCGTCAAGACGGGCCGCCTCCAGAAGATGATATCCCAAGTGTCACTTTTGACATTGCAAGCGTTGCTGACGCTATACCAAAAGTAGAGCTGATTACAAAGGCAGGCAACTTTAGCCCATATGTGGTTATGGGAAAAATATATCGGGTTCTCCCTTCTTCTGTTGGCTACAAAGAGCGCGGAGTAGCTTCTTGGTATGGATATAAATTTCATGGTCGAAAAACATCCAATGGTGATTTCTACAATATGTACGGCATGACGGCTGCACATAAAAGTTTGCCTATTCCAAGTTATGTAAGAGTCACAAATCTGGAGAATGGCTTAAACGTCATCGTTCGTGTGAATGATAGGGGGCCTTTTCATGAGGATCGGATAATTGATCTTTCATTTGTTGCGGCAAAAAAATTGGGTTATTTTTCTAGCGGCACTGCTGATGTTGAAGTCGAGGCCATCGACCCTATTGAGTATCAAAAAAAACTAGATGACGAATCTAGGTCTGCGGGTAAAAATGGCAGGGTAGAATCACAGAGGGCTATCCCGTCTTTTGCTGTAAAGCCTACTATAAAAGAGGGCAAGGTTATTTCTGACACCTTTATTCAGGTGGCGGCTTTTAGTTCAGAAGCTGCGGCTAACAGCCTTGTTGATAGATTACGGAACCTGATTAAACACCCAATTAATATACATCATTACAGTGAACCCCAGATTTTATTTAAGGTAGTTATTGGCCCCGTAAAAGGCAAGGTGCAGATAAAAGAAACAACTGCTCTTCTTAAGAAGTATGAGGGAATTGGAAAATTTTTGGTATATCAATAATTTTTCTGATAAGAGGCTGGACCCATGTTAGAATTATTATATACCTAAAAGCTATTTAACTTGGTAATACAAGCACTTTATTGATCTGATGTTTTACCTACCCACCGGTCTAACTACCTTATGAAGCGGGTTATTTTTATGCGAAAAAAAATGTTAATTCTCTGGCCAGTATTTTTTTTGTTGAGTTTTGCGGCATCCACCCATGGAAAAATATTAATGCCGGCACCACCAACGCTGGCAGCTAATGCTTGGATCCTAATGGATGCAAACACCGGCAAGGTCCTGATTGAGAATAATGCAGATCAACAGCTGCCCCCTGCTAGTCTGACAAAAATAATGACTAGCTATCTTGTGGCATCAGATATAGGTAGCGACAAAATAAAAGAAGATGATCAGGTCCCTATTAGTGTAACTGCTTGGAAAAAGGGCGGATCCAAAATGTGGGTACGGGAGGGAACATCTGTTTCTGTGATTGATCTATTACGTGGGGTGATTGTTCAGTCCGGCAATGATGCTTCCATAGCGTTGGCTGAGCACCTTGCCGGCAGCGAGGGAGCATTTTCTGATGTTATGAATCAGCAGGCTGCACTGCTTGGAATGTCTAGTACGCACTATAGTAATGCTACTGGCTGGCCTGATGAAGGGCATTTAACTACAGCTAGAGATTTAGCCTTGTTATCACGCGCGCTGATACAAGACCATCCCCATTATTATAAAATTTATTCCGAAAAGTACTTTAAATACAACGGTATAAATCAGCCTAACCGCAATCGATTGCTCTGGCGCGATAGCTCGGTTGATGGTTTGAAAACTGGACATACAGAAGAAGCCGGATACTGCCTTGTAGCCTCAGCTGTTCGAAATGGTACGAGACTTATTTCCGTGGTAATGGGAGCAAGTACTGAAGAGGCTAGAACACAGGAGTCCCAGAAACTCCTAGCTTACGGATTCCGCTATTATGAAACAGGTAAAATTTACTCTGCTGGCGATATCGTAGAAAAAGATGTACGGGTTTGGTATGGCACTGAAAATAAAGTAAATCTTATTGCGTCGGAGGACGTCTACCTCACCATACCCAAGGGTTCTCAAAAAGACCTTAATGCTAAGATATTGTTAGATGAAATGATTGAAGCGCCAATTTTTGAAAAACAAGAGATAGGCAGAATATCCATCAGTTTAGAAGGCGAGCAACTGCTTGAGTTCCCTGCGAGTGCCGAGAAAGCAATAAGCGAGGCTAGCTTATTTATGAGATTATGGGACGCAATTAAAATATGGTTTAGGACCTCCTCAGAAGGATGAGCGACCAAGATGTATTAAAATCCATGATCATAGAAGAAATTAAAGGGGATGAATCGTTAGGGACCCCTAAAATTGAATATCCTTGCGATTATCCTATTAAAGTTTTAGGTGCGGCGGGACCTAATCTGTATAAACTAGTGATGGCAGTGATGGAAACCTATTCTCCCGGTTTCGATCAATCAAAAACAACTATTAGAGATAGCAAAAATGGCACTTTTCAGGCAATCACTGTGATCATAACAGCCACTAGCGTTGATCAGTTGCAAGCCTTGTTTGATGACCTGAAGGTTAATCCCTTGGTCAAGATGGTTATATAAATTTTTATGCGACAGCCTCCTGCGTTGCCTTTAATTGTTCGTCATCTAGGCTGCTGTCAGTATCTTGATACCTTTGCGGCGATGAAATCCTTTATATCTGAACGACAAAATAATACGCCAGATGAAATTTGGTTGTTAGAGCATTTCCCTGTCTTCACTCAAGGCCAAGCGGGCAATAAGGAGTACCTTATTGCGCCTGGAGATATACCAGTTGTTCAAAGTGATCGAGGTGGGCATGTGACCTATCATGCTCCAGGTCAAATTACTGGATACATGCTGATAGATATGCAGCGTCTTGGCATTGGTGTGAGGGATATTGTGACTTTAATCGAAAAATCGATAATAGAGACTCTAGCGTATTGGAATATTAAGGCTACAGCAGATCCTAGAGCTCCAGGAGTTTTTGTGGGCGATGCAGCAGGAGATTTGGGTGGACTCAAAAAGATTGCATCTTTAGGTTTGAGGATACGTCGTGGCTACAGCTACCATGGGTTTAATTTAAATATTGATATGGATATGGATCCCTGGTCTAGAATTAATCCCTGCGGTTTAGGCATCTCTATGACCCAGATGATTGATTTTTTAGAGAAAAGAGTCACTTTGATTGATATTTTTAAGTGCATTTCAAATATTTTGGCCAAAAATTTGGGTTATAATGAACATAAAGTCGAATTTACATTAGACCATTAGTTGTATAGTTGTAGTTGCAATATGGCGATGACATGTGTGCTTCTCCTATGACCGAAATAGTCTAGCCAGAAACTCGTTTGAGTAACCTTTATATGACAGATTTTAATGCAGCCGCCCCTAAGCGTACGCGACGTATCAAGCAGGGAGAAAAACTCCGTAGTGCTGAAAAAGTAGAGCGTATACCAGTCAAAGTGATACCTACTGAAACAATTCTTCGCAAGCCTGATTGGATGAAAATTCGTATATCATCCTCACCTAAAGTTCAGGAAATTAAAAATATCCTGCGAGCAAATAAGTTGTCTACTGTTTGCGAAGAAGCTGCTTGCCCTAACCTTGGTGAATGTTTTGGCAATGGTACAGCCACCTTCATGATTATGGGCGAGATATGTACTCGTCGATGCCCATTTTGTGATGTGGGTCATGGCAAGCCAAATCCGCTTGATTTAGATGAACCTAAGAGTCTAGCCAAGGCTATTTATGAAATGAAGTTGCGATATGTCGTAATTACTTCAGTGGATCGTGACGATCTGAGGGATGGCGGCGCACAGCATTTTGCTGATTGTATCCGCGAAGCAAAGACTTTAAGTCCTAGCCTTCAGGTGGAGGTACTGGTCCCAGATTTTCGTGGACGCATGGAAACAGCCTTGGAAATTCTGACGGCAACATCGCCTGATGTCTTTAACCATAATCTGGAGACTGTTTCTCGTTTGTATCGGGAGGCTCGACCTGGCGCTAATTATGATTGGTCCCTCAGATTACTACAGGATTATAAGCGCTATAATCCGAGTGTGCCCACTAAATCTGGTTTGATGGTTGGACTCGGTGAGACTAAAGATGAGTTATTGCGTACATTGGACGATCTCAGAGCCCATGATGTTGATATGATAACAATTGGCCAGTACTTGCAGCCGTCTAAAAATCATCTCCCGATTGCTCGTTTTGTGCACCCAGACGAATTTTCTGAGTATGCAGAATATGGGTACGGCATTGGATTTAAATATGTG
>CAWUVO010000043.1:0-3332 GCA_963925965.1 uncultured Porticoccus sp.
TGCTATCGTTTTTTCTACCACAGGAGTGCTTTTAGGACTCCTCATAACAGCGCAACCCTTCGGAATAGTCATGGTTGGACTAGGTATTATCGCATTGGCCGGTATTGTAGTTAACAACAACATAGTGTTGATAGATACCTACAACCGCATGCGTAAAAATGGTTTTAACCCCATTGATGCCGCCCTAGAAACCGGTCGAAGAAGACTTCGTCCTGTATTTTTAACGGCTTTTACTACCGTCCTTGGGTTAATGCCCATGGTGTTAGCCATGAATATAGACCTTGTTGATCGCAGCATTAGCTTTGGTGCGCCCTCTACACAATGGTGGACACAGCTGGCTAGTGCAATTGCCGGAGGGTTGACATTCGCCACCCTGCTAACTCTTGTTCTAACCCCTTGCCTGCTGGTAATGGGGGAAGAACTGATGGGGAAGCTTTCTTCTATAAAAAATATAATCCCAACAACTCTAGACTTTATTAATCGTAGAAAAAAATAGTCCGCTTTAATATTAAGAAGTTACTAGTTATTTTAACTTAACCATAAATCAGACACATTAACTTAGGAAGGTTCCATTGACTCTTTTCCACTCTCTTTCTCTACACAAACAACTGCTTAAAGCCTTAGAAAAAATGGCTTTAACTGAGGCTACGGGTGTTCAAGAACAAGCAATTCCACTGATACTGGAAGGTAAAGATCTAATGGTGTCAGCGCAGACGGGTAGCGGAAAAACTGCGGCATTTCTACTGCCTATATTGCAGCGCATCTTGATGCAGGATGCTCCTCAGTCTGGCACTCGTGCTCTTATTTTGCTTCCCACGCGAGAATTAGCATTGAAAACAAAAAACTATCTAGAGCAACTAGCGTCTTTCACATACATTAAATGCGGTCTCATCATTGGAGGGGAAGCATTTAAATACCAGGTGGCAACTCTCAGAAAGAACCCAGAAATTCTCATAGCAACCCCAGGGAGACTGGTGGAGCATATTGAAAGAGGAACGCCTGATTTTAATGATCTAGAGGTTCTGGTATTGGACGAAGCAGATCGAATGCTCGATATGGGTTTTGCTATTGATATGCATACGATTGCAGCAAGCTGTAGCCAAGAGAGGCAGAATTTACTGTTTTCAGCAACACTTCACCACAAAGAGCTTGGGCGGATCAAAGCAACCTTTACGGATCCAAAATTTATAGAAGTTGACCCCTCTCGACAGCTCCCTCCACAAATCATTCAACAAATTATTTTGTGTGACCACAAAAAACATAAAGAAGCGTTGGTTGAAGCGGTGATCAATGAGGAAAAAGCACAGAAAGTTTTTATTTTCTGTAAAACCCGAATACAGTGCCAACAACTCAGTAACTTGTTGAGCTTTAAAAAATACCGATCTGCTTGTATCCACGGCGAGATACCTCAAAGTGACCGAAAACAAATCATGCATAAATTCCGTCAGGGCAGCATAGAGATACTTGTTGCCACCGATCTGGCAGCCCGTGGATTAGACATCAATAATGTAGAGTTAGTTATCAATTTCAACCTTGCGCTATCTGGAGATGAACATATACATCGTATTGGGCGAACCGGTCGTGCTGGAGAAAAAGGTAAGGCGATTACCTTAATTGAAGCTAATGACTGGAATCAAATGTCTAGCATCGAGCGCTACCTGAAAATCCGTTTTGAGCGAAGAACAGTTAAGGGGCTCGCAGCCAGCTATAGCGGCCCAAAAAATCTTAAAAATTCTGGGAAAACAGCTGGCACAAAGAAAAAGAAACTTGAGAAAAAGGGTGCTAAAAATTCTAAAAAAGGGAAGCCTAAAACTGCAGTCACGAAGCGACCAAAAGAAGCTCGGTCTCTTACTGGAAAAGGTGATGGCTTTGGGGTGTTATCAAAGACAAAATAAAACTTACTTAATAATTTTTATTTACAGAAATCCTAAAAATATTTTACATATCTCTAGAATCGTAAGCCCAATGCAATAAAGCCTGTCTTTGCTTTTTTCTACAACTCAAGTCATAAGGCTCGCAATATTTTTTTACTGCTCCTGCATGCCGACTAAAAGCCCTCCATCGCTTAATTTGCCGGAGATCTTCATCGTGCGTTCTCCTACCCATGTAATATCGACAATACCACTGAAACCAGCCTCGAGGATCTTGAGGATGTATCCATCCCTTTTTATTCCACTCACTCAGTGGTTGAGATGCATCTACAGAAAAATAATTTAAGCCGATATTCTTCTCGGTTTGGCTCAGTCTTGCTTCAGCAAACCAATCACTAGGAAATTCGACCCTGCAATCATTCATGTATTTTCCACCAAATACCCCTAAAGCTAGCATTTCTTTTGGAGTAAGTTCTGGCTCAAAAATAGCGCTAAATTTTTTACCCATAGGAGCAACTAGATCATATGAATAATCAGTTTGCATTTTATCGTTTACAAGAATTGTCTTCATATCCAACCATGCGCCCAAGCATTCTGGTCTTTTAGATCCCTCCAGCACAGAGACACCATACGGTTTGATAAAACCGACTCTATAGAACAAACAGTAATGATTCCTTGCTCATCAAATTGGATTTTTGTAACTATGAAATGCTTTTCATTATTTTTTGGCCTAACGGCTGTCCATTTACTGTTAAGCAGCTTCTTTGGATTAATTTGATTCACTAGCATTCTCTATATTTTAAGCCGCTAATAACATGCCTTGTGGAGCCAATATGCACCAACATGCTCAAAAAAATTTTGATAAAACTACGCATCTCTGCAAAAAATAAACAAGGCGCCCTGCTTCATCGAATTTCAAAAAAAAAGCGCTTTATTTTTTAGCATTAAACAGTTCTCAAGCCTCCAAGCAATTTATCAACGATATCTTTAGCATCACCAAACAGCATACGTGAGTTGTCTTTGAAGAAGAGAGGATTATCAACACCGGCGTAACCTGAAGCCATTCCACGCTTCAATATTACTACTTGAGCGGCCTTCCAGACTTCTAGGACAGGCATACCAGCGATAGGGCTATTCGGATCATCCATAGCAGAAGGGTTGACAGTGTCGTTCGCACCAATTACTAGCACCACGTCAGTGGTCGGAAAATCATCATTCAACTCATCCATTTCCAATACAATATCGTACGGCACCTTAGCTTCTGCCAATAGTACGTTCATATGCCCCGGCAAACGCCCTGCTACAGGATGTATACCAAAGCGTACCATTACGCCTCTATCACGAAGAAGTTTCGTGATTTCACCTACTGCGCTTTGCGCTTGAGCAACAGCCATGCCGTAGCCCGGTACGATAATCACAGATTGAGCAGAAGCCAGCTCTTCACATACCTCTTCTATAGAG
>CAWUVO010000044.1:0-3410 GCA_963925965.1 uncultured Porticoccus sp.
CTTACGACCAAGGCCGTTCTGCTGCGGCACATATGTGTGGCTTAAAGGTATATCATGTAGATGATGTGGCAACAGGAATATGGACTATTCCTGAGATCAGCTTTGTTGGCAAGACAGAGTCGGAGTTAACTAAGGAGCAAGTCCCGTATGAAATTGGGCGAGCATATTTTAAAAATATAGCAAGAGCCCATATTTCTGGAGAAGAGGTTGGCGTGCTGAAAATTTTATTTCATCAGAAAACCTTGGCAATACTTGGTGTCCATTGTTTTGGCGCTGAAGCTGCAGAAATTATCCATATTGGGCAAGCAATCATGAATCAACCTGGATCTGCCAATACTTTGGATTATTTTATTAGTACAACCTTTAATTATCCGACGATGGCTGAAGCTTACAGATTAGCGGCTATTAATGGTATGAATAGACTGAGTCGTGAATCCAGAAAGCTGGCTTTTAGTATAAGTTAATAATTATCTTATGCAGGTAAAATGGATCTCTAGATAATCAAATAAGATAATGACAATTAATGGGCGCAGAATTAGAAAGATTGCTTTAATTGGCATAATGTATGTTATTTCAGGGTTTTTATTATGATAACCAATCTTTCCCTGATCATCGGTTTTCGCTATATCAGAAGCAAGCGGAATAACTCCTATATCTCTTTTGTTTCATTAATATCTTTTATTGCTATGTCCCTTGGGGTTATGGTTTTAGTTGTTGTCCTTTCTGTGATGAATGGGTTTGAGTATGAGATTAAAAAGCGCATTCTTGGTGTGCTACCTCATATTTCAGTAATAAATGAATCAGGAATAATAAACTGGGGCCCCATAGGTGAAAAATTTCTTAAATTTGATCATATTGAAGGGTATGCCCCTTTTGTTGAAGGCTATGGCTTGCTGTCATCTTCCTCTTTAAGTCAGGGTGTCCTATTGCAGGGTATTTCACCGCCAAATGAAGTTAATGCTAGTTCAATCAATGACCATATGATTGCAGGTGAAATCAGCGATCTTGAGGCCGGTCAATATGGAATGCTAATTGGCAGCATGCTAGCTGATTCTTTGGGCGTCACTCTTGGTGATACAGTGGTTCTATCATTACCTGAATTGAATGTTACCCCAGTTGGTATTTTCCCTCGGTACAAGCGTTTTTATATACGAGGAATTTATCAAGTAGGGGCGCAGGTGGATGGCGGCATAGCATTTATTCATTATATAGATGCTCAAAAATTGTATCGTCTTGGTAGGAGTGTCACTGGAATCAAACTAAAGGTGGAGGATCCATTTAGTGTCATGACTTTGGTTCCTTTTATTGAGAAAAATATAGACCCGTCATTTCGTATAAAAACCTGGACTACTGAGATGAGTAGCTTATTTAAAGCTATAAAAATGGAGAAAAAAATTGTTGGGTTACTACTGTCAGTCATTGTTGCCATAGCAGCATTTAATATTATAGCTAGTCTTGTATTGATGGTTTCCAGCAAAAGACGTGATATCGCCGTGCTAAGAACGCTTGGTGCGAAACAAAGCACAATAGCTGGTATATTCATGATCCAGGGTTGTATTGTTGGCATATTGGGGGTAATTGTAGGGGCAACTTTAGGGTGTATATTGGCGGCACACATAGGGGGCATTGTGAGTTGGATTGAGCAACAGGCTGGATTTCATATTTTCGATCCAGCGGTTTATTTCATTAGCCAAATTCCATCTAAATTGATGTGGAGAGATGTGTTGCTAGTTTGTTGTGTGAGCCTAATTTTAAGCATCTTAGCTGCATTTTACCCTGCTTTTAGGGCATCTCAAGTCTCCCCTGCAGAGGCACTTCGTTATGACAGATAGTAATCAGTGGGTGATGCAGTGCCAAGGGTTGTCTAAGTCATATATTGCATCTCATGTTGAAGTAAAAGTACTGAGTAATGTTTCATTGAGAGTTAATGCAGGTGAAAAAATTGCCATTATTGGCGCCTCTGGTTCAGGAAAAACAACGCTACTCAATTTATTGGGTGGCTTAGACGATCTATCGCAAGGTTCCGTTGAAGTAATGAATGCTGACTGGGCCTCTATGACCGAAAATAAACGTGCTTTATGGCGAAACAAATACTTGGGTTTTGTGTACCAATTTCATCATCTACTTGCAGAATTTACTGCTATAGAAAATGTGTCCATGCCTTTGTTGATTAGAGGGGTCGGAAGAGCAGAGGCGCAACAAAGATCAAAAATAATTTTGTCACAAGTAGGCTTAGCTCATCGGTGTGAACATAGACCTTCAGCTCTTTCAGGCGGAGAGCGACAAAGAGTGGCCATCGCAAGAGCGCTGGTTGCTTATCCTGCCTGCGTGTTAATGGATGAGCCTACAGGAAACCTCGATCATTTTGCTGCTGAGGCTGTTCTTGAGACACTTCTGGATCTAAACGTTGAATTTGGAATTAGCTTTATTATTGTTACTCATGAGAGCAGCGTCGCATCAAAAATGGATCGAATATTATGCTTGGAGCATGGGGTTTTATTGGAAAAAATTTCAAATAACAAGTCACCACAGGCTGATTAGCAATGCTTAAACTTTTTCCTATTTTTATTGGGTGGAGGAACTTCACGTCGGGCAGCGATAGTAATTTGGTATCTTTCATTTCTTTTTTGTCTATTTCAGGCCTGGCCTTAGGGACGGCATTGCTTATTTTGGTGATGTCAGTTATGAATGGTTTTGAAAGGGAGATGGAGTCGACAATACTCGGGTCTGTGCCTCATGTGCAAATTTTTAAAGAGGGCGGTGTAAATAACATCTCTGCGTTAACTCAGCTACTAGAATCTGACCTCAATGTGCGTGCAACTACACCTTTTTCCAGAGTGGATGGCATGCTGACAAGTAATGGCAGGTCTTTGCCTGTAGAGCTGCTTGGTATAGGGGCGCTTCAAAGCAAAGATTTTATTGGAGGCTTCCTGTCTTCTGAACTACTTTCTTCATTTAAAGAGAGAGAGAACAGCTTGTTATTGGCCAAAGGGGTTGCAGATAAATTATTCGTTGAGACCGGTGATAGGGTTGTGCTACTAGCACCTCAAGCCAGTACATTCGATCATGATGAATTTGCACCAAAAATTATTTCTTTTCGAGTGGGAGGAATTTTTAGCACTCATACGCCTCTTGATCAAAAGCTAGTCTTAGGTCCGCTCAAAGCAGTTGCACAGATAGTCGGCCTGAAAGATCCTCAAGGCATTCAAATTAAGTTAAATAATGTTTTTGATGCAAGAGAGACAGGATTCAGACTTATCAGAGCCTTGCCTTCAGGATATTTACTTTCTGACTGGGTCCAGACACATGGAAATATTTATCATGCGATAAAAATGTCACGTAAGATGATATTACTTCTAGTTTTTTTCATTCTAGCCATTGCTGTTTTTAATGTAGTCTCAATGCTTATG
>CAWUVO010000045.1:0-3692 GCA_963925965.1 uncultured Porticoccus sp.
TGGAGAAATTTACATTAGGTGCCAAGTTGAGCACCTGCTCAATATGCTGGGCTTCACGTCGATTAATCGTCTTGCTGTTAATCACGGTAATGCTATTACCTGTATCCAATACGTTTATATCGCGAAATTTTGCTGTAACGATGACCTCAGCTATCAAACCATCTTTCTCAATTTCTGAAATTTCATTTGTAGGCGGAGTATCTTCTTCGGCCTCCAAGGCTTGAGCCACAGAACCTTCAGACCGAGAATCAATAGAAGTAGCTTTCAGCTCGCTAGAAGCATAAGAGTTTTGAGCTGTAACGTAAAATGTAGCCCATAAAGTAACTGCGAGAATAGTTTTTATTTTTCTAGACACTAAATACATATAAAGCCTCATTAACAAAAGTTAAGAGACCCGGAAGGGGAAAGATCGAACGTTAAATTTTGCGTCCTATCCCTACGCCGGTACTATCCGGATCAGGTTCAAAGGGTCCATCCGAAGATGTCTCAGGCTATCGCCCCCCCTTAGGAATGTTCACTATTATGGTGAATTGCAAAGAATTCTACAGGATATTTTCTGTATAGCAATAATAAGGAAGCGACAAAATGCAAATATCTCCAGCTTACTTTTCTGTCGAATATCCCTCCAGGTGGAGCTAGTAATAAATGCTCCTCAACAGTATAATTTGACCTCTTTTGAAAACTATAGATCCATAGAAATTCATGGAATGCGTTTACACGCATTTATATTAATACTTTTAACTACGAGACAGAAAAAGACATGAGCTACAACAAGATCCCTGCTGGCAAAGACCTTCCCAATGATATTAATGTGGTTATAGAAATACCAGCCAACCATGATCCTATTAAATATGAGGTCGACAAAGATGCGGATGCTATTTTTGTAGATCGATTTGTAGCCACGCCAATGTTTTATCCGGCAAACTATGGCTATATCCCTCAAACATTATCTGAAGACGGCGACCCTCTAGATGTATTGGTGGTTACCCCTTACCCTGTAATGCCAGGTGCAGTAATTCGCAGTCGACCTGTTGGTGTACTAAAGATGTCAGACGAATCTGGTGTCGATGCAAAACTGCTGGCTGTCCCTCACACCAAGCTGACCAAGCTATATGATCATGTGAGTGAAATTAGTGACTTGCCAGAACTTCTAATCAAGCAAATTCAACACTATTTTGAAAATTACAAGACCCTTGAGGCAGGAAAATGGGTTAAAGTTGAAGGGTGGGATAATGCAGCAGCTGCGTGTCTTGAAATCAACGCATCACGTGAACGGTATCTTCAAGAGGAATCTTAAGCGCCAACAGTAGCACTCTAATCCAAATAAAAAAGCCCTGCATTGCAGAGCTTTTTTATTACTAACAATTACAATAATTTAACATTATGATATACCTGCTGGACATCATCTAGCTCGTTTAGCATCGTCATAAATTTATCAAACAAAACAGTGTCATCACCCTCAATAGAGACATAATCATGCGAAATAAACAGTACTTCATCAACCTCGAAATCTATCTCGCCGCAGCTATTTAACAACGTCTGTTTTGCTTTAAAGTAATCTGAGTGTGGAACAAAAACAGATATTTTTCCATCATCATACTCAATATCAGTGACATTTATATCATCAGCCATTAGGCCATCAAAAACAGTTTCTTCATTATCAAAATCAAATACAAAAATAGCTACATGATCAAATTGATGAGCCACGCTACCCTGCGTGCCAATCTTGCAGTCAGTCTTGGTGAACGCAAGACGAACATCACCAAACGTTCTGTTAGGGTTGTCTGTTAGGCACTCAATAATGGCCATACTGCCCCCTGGGCCATAACCTTCATAGCGAGCAGGAAAAAAATCTTCGCCAGCTCCGCCTTTGGCTTTTTCTATAGCTTTATCAATCACATGCGTTGGAACTTGATCTTTTTTAGCTCGCTCAATCAAACTGCGCAATGATAGATTATTACTAGGATCTACGCCTCCAGACTTGGCGCTGACATAAATTTCTCGACCATAACGGCTGTATACTTTAGCCTTCATATCAGAAGTTTTTGCCATAGACTCTTTGCGGTTCTGGTAGGCTCTACCCATATCACTGTCACCCCCCCTTCAAAATAATTTATACTGAAAATCTTTGAGTCAAAATCTATTGATTCAGTCGGTTTTTAATTAAATCCTTGACTACAGAAGGATCTGCCAATGTTGAAATATCACCAAGATTGTCTATCTCATTAGCTGCTATTTTACGCAAAATTCGACGCATAATTTTACCTGAACGAGTTTTTGGTAACCCGGGTGCCAGCTGGATCTGGTCTGGTTTCGCAAAGGAGCCTATCTCTTTTCTGCAAATAGCTAACAGTTCAGCATACAAGTTATCTGACGGCTTTATTCCGGACATTAGTGTTATATATGCATATATGCCTTGGCCTTTTATGTCATGAGGGCATCCTACTACTGCTGCCTCCGCTAGATCAGAATGAAGCACCAGTGCGCTTTCGATCTCCGCCGTACCCATGCGGTGTCCTGATATGTTCAAGACATCATCTACTCGACCGGTAATCCAGTAGTGTCCATCTTTATCACGACGCGCCCCATCTCCCGTAAAGTAATAGCCAGGAAATAACGAAAAATAGGTATCTTGAAAACGGGCCATATCGCCATATACGCCACGAATTTGGGATGGCCATGAAGACTTGATCGCTAAATTCCCCTCTCCGGGTCCTTCAATTAAACAACCTTCATTGTCTAGCAATACAGGTTCCACGCCAAAAAAAGGGGCAGTTGCGCAACCTGGTTTCATATCATGGACGCCAGGCAATGGAGTCAACATATGAGCCCCCGTCTCTGTTTGCCACCAAGTGTCAACAATGGGGCACCTAGATTTACCAATGGTCTTGTAATACCACTCCCAAGCTTCTGGGTTGATAGGCTCTCCCACTGTTCCCAGCAAGCGCAAAGAGCTACGATCTGTACTTAGCACAAATTCGTCGCCTGCGCCCAATAGTGTGCGAATTGCCGTTGGGGCTGTATAAAAAATCGTCACTTGATGTTTGTCCACAACCTGCCAAAAACGAGATGCATCTGGATAGGTTGGAATTCCTTCGAAAATTAATGTTATTGCCCCATTACATAATGGCCCATAGACAATGTAACTATGCCCTGTAACCCACCCAACATCTGCGGTACACCAATAAACATCCCCATCTTTATAATCAAAGACGTATTTGTGCGTCATAGCAGCCTGCAACAGATATCCTGCCGTTGTGTGCAGGACGCCTTTTGGTTTCCCTGTAGAACCTGAAGTATAAAGGATAAATAAAGGGTCTTCGGCGTCCATCCATTCAGGCTCACAGTGTATTTCTGCATCCGCCATTGCCTTGTGATAGCAGACATCTCTACCTTCTGACCAGTCAATTGCACCGTGAGTATGGGCAATAACCAAGCAAGTATGAACCAAAGGGCAATGGCTGATAGCAGTATCAGCATTAGCCTTCAAAGAAATATTACGTCCACCCCTAACCCCTTCGTCAGCTGTAATGACTACCTGGCAGTCGGAATCAAGAATACGATCTTTCAGGGCATCTGGAGAAAATCCACCAAAAACTACAGAGTGAACGGCGCCAATGCGTGCGCAAGCAAGCATGGCATAAACCGCCTCTGGGATCATAGGCATATAAATGCACACTCTATCTCCCTTT
>CAWUVO010000046.1:0-5280 GCA_963925965.1 uncultured Porticoccus sp.
AAATTTACAACCTTTGGATTGGATGACCCCTGGAGCAAATATTGCCGCTTACATACAGGGCGCTAATGCAATTGCCATTCTCTCCGCCGAGGAAGAGCGTGCTCTCGCCGAAGATCTTTATTACCATGAGGATTTAGACGCTGCACGGCGCTTAGTTTTATCCCATCTTCGTTTTGTTGTTTATATTGCGCGCTCCTATAACGGTTATGGATTACCTTTGGGCGATCTAATTCAAGAAGGTAATGTTGGATTAATGAAAGCCGTTAAGCGTTTCAATCCTGAAAAAGGTGTTCGCTTGGTGTCTTTTGCTGTGCACTGGGTTAGAGCTGAAATACATGAATATGTGTTAAGAAACTGGCGCATAGTTAAAGTTGCTACTACTAAAGCCCAGAGAAAATTGTTTTTTAACCTGCGTGGCGCCAAGAAAAGTTTGGCGTGGTTAAGTAACGATGAGGCTAAAGCAATTGCAGATGATTTGGGCGTGGAAGTTTCTCAAGTTATGGAGATGGAAAAGCGCCTTGCAAGTCATGATGAATGCTTTGACTGTTCATCAGATGACGATGAGAGCTCTTACCAAGCGCCGGCATTGTATTTAGAGGACAAGGCCGCCGATCCAGCATTATTAGTTGAGATAGCAGAAACTGGCGACAATAGCCACAATCGCATGACCAAAGCATTGGCCGAACTGGATGAGCGTAGCCGTGACATTATTCAGAGTCGTTGGCTAATAGACAATAAAGCTACACTTCATGATTTAGCGGCTAGATATAATATTTCTGCAGAACGTGTAAGACAGCTAGAAAAAAATGCAATGAAAAAAGTCCGGATTAGTATGGAGGCGTAATCTCTTATCGGAATTAAGTTTCAAAAAGCCGCGTTCTATGCGGCTTTTTTATTTTTTTTGCTGCATGAATAAATTATCAACCCGATAAAATAGGATGAAAAATGAAGATATTAGCAGGCATGACAGCAATGTTAGGATTTTTTGCTGTCGCCTTGGGCGCCTTTGGTGCTCACCTGCTTCAGGGCACTACAGCGCCAAAGATGTTGAGTCTTTGGCAAACCGGCGTGCAGTACCAAATGTTTCATGTCTTGGCATTGCTGTCAGTCATTATTGCTGCAAATCGTCATTATACCATTCTATGGAGCGTTGTAGGTTGGTTGTTTGTCATGGGCTCCATTATTTTTTCAGGCAGTCTTTATCTATTTGTTATTACTGGAATCAAGGCCTTTGGCATGATTACGCCTATCGGCGGTAGTATGTTTTTGGCTGGCTGGCTAGTTCTTTCTTTTGCCCTAATTAGGGCTTCTGTAAAACCCTAGTCATGGTATTCTTGGTGCTTATAGCCTGAAATAGTACGGAGTTATTAAAGTTGGAAGATGTCAGGCCCGAGTACAAAAAAAAATCCATACGAAGCTATGTTATTCGTTCTGGACGTATGACCAATGGACAAAAGTTAGGCTTTCATGATCATTGGCCAAATTACGGCCTAAGCTTGCATCAAGGGCTGTTAAATTTTCAGTCAGAATTTGGGCGCAATGCTCCTCAAGTGCTAGAAATTGGGTTTGGTATGGGCGAATCACTGCTCAGCATGATTCAGCTCGAACCAGATAAAGATTTCGTGGGTATCGAGGTTCATGCTCCTGGCGTTGGACGTTTAATTAGTGATGCAGGCAAGCTGTCCCTTCAAAATATCAGGATATACATGGCTGACGCCATAGATGTTATTGAAGACTGCATCCCTGATGCTAGTATCCACCGTGTACAAATATATTTTCCTGACCCATGGCATAAGAAAAAACATAATAAACGCCGACTAATACAGCCAAGCTTTATTCAAATGCTTAGAAAAAAATTGAAAATAGGGGGTATGGTCCATTTAGCAACTGACTGGGAGCCTTATGCTGAATCAATGCTGGAAGTGATGGAATCGGCTGCAGGTTATCAGAATAACGCTGGCGCAGAGAAATACTCATTGAGGCCAGACTTTCGTCCAGTCACTAAATTTGAGGCACGAGGCGAACGACTGGGTCATGGAGTTTGGGATCTCATGTACGCTCGCATATTGTAAGATATTGCAGCTAAGGTAACAGGAGATAGGTTTTGAGTAAAAAAATAGCCGTAATTTTGTCCGGATGCGGTGTGTTTGATGGATCAGAAATCTATGAATCTGTCATCACCCTTTTGTGCTTAGATAAAGCGGGAGCAAAAGTTCAATGCTTCGCTCCAGACATACAACAGATGCATGTTGTTAATCATTTTACCGGTGATGTAGTCGAAAATGAGAGCCGAAACGTATTAGCGGAGGCTGCTCGACTGGTTCGCGGAGACATAAAAGATTTAGCTCAAGCCAAAATGATAGATTTTGATGCAGTTATTATACCTGGTGGATTTGGCGCCGCTAAAAATCTATGTGATTTTGCTGTCAAGGGTTCCGCCCTTTTACTAAATGAAGAACTAAAGCGTTTTGTTCAAGCCATGCATCAGGCCAAAAAGCCAGTGGGTGCGATGTGTATTGCACCGGCAATGGTAGGCAAGCTATTTGGGGAAGGAGTTCGCTTCACTATTGGTGATGACAAGCCGACCGCTGAGGCTATCGAAGCTACTGGAGCTATCCACGAAGTCTGCAGCGTCAACGATATATGCATTGACGATAAGAATCTTTTAGTGACAACCCCAGCATACATGCTGGCGAACAATATCAGTGCAGCGGCAGTCGGTGTTGAAAAGCTAGTGCAGGCCGTGTTAGCTATGATCAAAACATGAGATTCCGCAAGCTTTGAAAAAACTAGGCAGCAATACAGAAAATTCTTTTTGGGTTTATTCGCTATCACATTACGCTCGGCCAGGTGTGGCAGAGCGCTGTCTTCAATACCAAGATGAATACGACGCCAATGTTAATATACTGCTTCTGTGTTGCTGGCTGGGTTCTTGTGGTATTGAAATCACAGATAAGGATTTAGCCGCGGCATGGGAGAAAATTAAACAATGGGATCATTGTGCTGTGCAACCATTGCGCCGAGTGAGACGATTTGTGGCTGTATCAGCATTAATTGAAAATAGTGTTAGAGCACTCAAAGAATTGGAAGTAGCTGCCGAAAAGGTGGTTCAAGAGATTCTGTATCACTGGGCAAAAGAACAGAATTTTATTATTAATGATGTGGTCAACACAGAATGGCAGATGAATAATCTTAATAATTACTTGACCGTTCTGAACGCTCCTGAAATCTTAATCGGTCATCCATTGCTGTTTCATGCAAGTCTTCCTCAAGACTCTGATTAAGTTTTCAGAACTTATGAGTTATGATGCGCCACTTGTTAAATAATTCCAATTATAGATAGGTTTAAAAAGGATAGTCATATGAAATTCACACGCTTATTTTTGATCCTTGCAGCAGCCCTTGGCTTAGTCGCTTGCAATGAAAATGAATCACCTGAATTAGGTTTTGTTGCAGAAAAAGAATTACTTTCGGGTGTGGATGCACAAGAATCAACCATGGAAACAGAAATTGAAAAGTTTAGTTATATCGTAGGTGGCGATGTAGGTCTTCAATTTTTTACTTCAGATACAAAGATTGATCAAAAAGCTTTTGCATTAGGCATGGCTGATGCTTTGAATAATAAGCGTCCTCGAATTTCTAAGGAAGATGCAGTAAAGGTGGTAGAGAACTATTATACCGCACAGCAGGAAAAAACTGCTAAGTATCAAGAAGAAATGAATGTGACAGCAGACAAAAATATTCAAGAAGGTAAGAAATTTTTATCAGAAAATAGCACGAAAGATGGCGTCATCACGACAGAAACCGGCTTACAGTATAAAATTATTATTCCGGGTGCAGGCGCATCACCAACAGCAACAAGTCGTGTTCTTGTGCATTACAGGGGTACATTTATTGATGGTCGTGAATTCGATACTTCGTCTAAGCACGGTGGTTCGGTAGAGCTTAGTCTTGCTGACGTTATTCCTGGCTGGACAGAGGCATTACAAAAAATGAAGGAAGGTGCCAAATGGGAGCTTTATCTTCACCCAGAGCTTGCTTATGGACCACAAGGACAATTGCCTACAATTGGACCTATGGCAACCCTTGTTTTTGAGGTAGAGCTGGAGAAAGTCCTAACATCAGAATAAGTAGTTACCATATACCTTAGTAATAAAAAGGCCCGTTAGGGCCTTTTTATTACTTTACTATAAAGAGGACAATGTAAGGCAAGATTAAAGCGGTGAGTGCTCCAGTTGCACCAAGACCCAGTATAGCAAATGCGCCACATTGCCGACTAATTTCAAGTGCCTTTGCGGTGCCTATGCCGTGAGCACAAATCCCTAGAATAAATCCCTTAACGCGGTCATCTTTGATACCTAGCCTATTAAATAACATGGGTCCAAAAATTGCGCCTATTATCCCGGTTAGCACTACTATTCCGGCAGTCATAGACAGGTCTCCACCAATCTTTTCTGCAATACGAAGCGCCATGGGCGTGGTTACTGATTTTGGCGCTAGAGAGGCTATGCTGTTTATATCGGCACCGAACATTAAGGCGCACCCTACCGCGCTAATGCTTGCAAAAAAGGCACTAAATATTAAAGTGATTAGCAAGGGTTTGGCTACTATTCGGAAGTTATAAAATTGCTGATACAAAGGTACGGCTAAAGCGACGATTGCGGTATCGAGCAAAAAGAAGAATGGTTCATTAGCCAAGCGGTATTGCTGATAATCAATGCGCAACAATATGAGAAAGATTGCCACTAGAAAAGGACCTACAACTAATGGATGCAGGAAAAAATGAATAATAGGCTCTGGCTGACTGGTACTAAAGACCCATGTGGCTACCCCAAAAGCCAAAAAGGTTAGCGTAAACATAATAGCTAAGTTTGCCGTTTCCATTATTGTGAATTTTCCTCAGACTTTTTTTGATGTCCTGTCAGCATATATTTCATCATCAGTGCCCCAATGACCATTGTTGTAAGAGTCGATACAACAACACTAACGATTATTATGATCCATTCTTCCGAGTTATTTTTGATCAAAAAAAAGCATCCAACACAGGCTGGAGTCAGGAATAAATAAAGATAGCGGATCATGAGGTGGACGATGCTTTCAAGGGAGGCGGGGGTGCCTTGATTTCTAGTTTGTAACGTCAAAAAAAGTAGCACCATGCCAATCACTGGACCAGGTATTGGTAAATGTCCGAAATAAACAATGGATTCCCCAATCCCCTGAAAAATTAATAAAGCAATAAATCCTCGTAGCATCTCTAGCGCTTGCGAATAATTGGTAGTA
>CAWUVO010000047.1:0-4456 GCA_963925965.1 uncultured Porticoccus sp.
CATTTTCTACATTGATTAATTAAAGTTGTTAGGCGCCCGAACTGTTTAGCACCCATTTAACAACAGACGTAATGCAAAAAATAAAAATCACAGTAAATACAAGACCTGATACGATAAAACTGTATATGTTCCCGTACTTAAAGTCCCTAATTCTATTTCTATTGCTTTGCACTCCAATAAATGCAGCTAAAGTACTGGCTACAATTGCCCAGAAGTTTGGTTTTTCATCAGCTTGATCGAGAGTGGGATCTTTTTTTAACATGACTTCTCCTATATATCCTGCAAGTTTGGCCTAAACCATCTTTGCATGGCCTCTAATGACACCCCTTTTCGTGTTGCCAGACTTTCTAGCTGATCCTGATTTATTTTTCCGACATTAAAGTACTTTGACTCAGGATGAGAAAAGTACCAGCCGCTAACTGATGCTGCTGGCCTCATAGCAAAATTTTCAGTAAGCTTTATCCCTGTATTATTGGTCACATTCAGTAGCTTAAATAGCTGTTCTTTTTCTGTATGGTCAGGGCAGGATGGATATCCAGGTGCTGGCCTAATGCCTTGGTATTTTTCTTTAATTAGCGATTCATTGTCTAGATTTTCATCTGCAGCGTATCCCCAGAATTCCTTCCTAATCCTCATGTGTAAGTGCTCAGCAAAAGCTTCCGCAAGGCGATCAGCTAAAGCTTTGACCATGATACTATTGTAGTCATCACCTTTTGCCTCATACTCAGCGGCCAGCTCTTCAACACCCGTACCAGTTGTGACGGCAAATGCTCCGATGTAGTCATTTTTGCTAGAATTTTTTGGTGCTATAAAGTCTCCCAAAGAGAGCATTTCTGCAGAGCTGCTATTTTTTGATGTTTGCTGTCTAATATTATGTATTGTGACCTCTATTTCAGAACGAGACTCATCTGTATAAACTTCAATATCATCTTGATTGACTGTATTGGCAGGCCATAATCCAAATACTGCAGTAGCCGTTATCTGCCCTTTTTCGGTGAGCTCTTTTAGCATCACTTGCGCATCATTAAATAATTCAGTGGCGACTTTTCCTACTACTGCGTCACTAAGTATCTTGGGATACTTTCCTGCAAGATCCCATGTGATAAAGAAGGGAGTCCAGTCGATAGAATCTAGCAATAATTCAAGCGGATAATTGTCTAAAACCTGAACCCCCAGAACGCGAGGTATCGGCGGAGTGTATTGTTGCCAATCTATTACGGGGCCAGCCTCTTTAGCTTGGATATAAGTAAGAGCCACATTTCTTGGTTTTCGATTGATCATCCTGGCGCGAACTTGCTCGTAATCTGTTTGGATTTGAGTAACATAGTTGTCTCGCTCCTCTTTATTGAGAAGTTTGCTAGCCACCCCGACAGCCCTAGAGGCATCAGGAACGTAAATTGTTTGATTGCGATGATAGTTGGGGTCAATTTTAACCGCTGTGTGCGCTTTGGACGTAGTTGCTCCACCGATGAGAAGCGGAAAATTTAAGTTTTGACGCTCAAGCTCGCTGGCTATATGAACCATTTCATCTAGAGAGGGCGTGATAAGTCCCGATAGGCCAATAATGTCTACGTTCTCTTGTATAGCGGTCTCTATAATTTTTTCAGCTGAAACCATGACGCCCAGATCAATCACCTCATAGTTGTTGCAGCCAAGGACCACTCCAACGATATTTTTACCAATATCGTGCACGTCGCCTTTTACTGTGGCCATCAATATTTTTCCGTTATTTTTTGCCTTCCCCCCTTTTTCACTTTCAATAAAGGGCTGAAGATGGGCAACCGATTGTTTCATTACTCGAGCGGATTTGACGACTTGTGGGAGAAACATTTTTCCCTCTCCAAATAGATCGCCTACCACATTCATTCCATCCATTAGAGGACCCTCAATCACGTGAAGGGGGCGCTCTGACTTAAGGCGACACTCTTCAGTATCCTCGATAATATAAGTTGTTATTCCTTTAACCAAAGCGTGCTCTAGACGTTTTTCAATTGGCCATGAGCGCCATTCTATGTCTGATTTATTTTCCTTATTGGGCCCATCGATATGATAATTTTGAGCTATAGCGACAAGATTCTCTGTGCTTTCAGATGAAAGATTTAGAATGACTTCGTCTACTTTTTTGCAAAGATCTTCGGGAATCTCACTATAGACTGTTAACTGCCCCGCATTAACAATACCCATGCTTAAACCTGCACGAATGGCGTAGAGGAGAAATACTGAATGAATAGCTTCTCTTACTGGGTTATTTCCACGGAATGAGAATGAAACATTGCTAATCCCCCCAGATATGAGAGCAAGAGGCAGATTCTTTTTGATCCATCTAGTGCTTTCAATGAAGTCGACTGCATAGTTGTTGTGTTCCTCTATGCCTGTTGCGACTGCGAATACATTTGGGTCGAAGATTATATCTTCCGCATTAAATCCAACTTCATTGATTAAGATGTTATAGCTACGTTGGCATATTTCCTTTCTGCGCTCTAGATTATCAGCCTGACCTTTGGTGTCAAAAGCCATAACCACAACAGCTGCCCCATATTTTTTACATAATTTTGCTTGCCTTACAAAAGGCTCTTCGCCTTCTTTTAGGCTAATGGAGTTTACAATACATTTTCCTTGAGCCCACTTTAGACCTGCCTCGATGACATCCCATTTGGAGGAGTCTATCATTAACGGAACTCTTGATATGTCTGGCTCAGAAGCAATTAGCTTAAGAAAAGTAGTCATAGCATGATGTGCATCAAGCATGCCTTCATCCATGTTAATATCGATGATTTGAGCGCCATCTTCTACCTGTTGACGTGCTACAGCTAAAGCTTCTTCATACTCTCCATTGAGTATTAATTTTTTAAAATGAGCAGAGCCTGTAACATTGCAGCGCTCTCCTACGTTTACAAACAGAGAGTCTTCATGGATAGTATAAGCTTCCAGTCCAGATAGGCGACAGGCAGGCTTTATTTTTGGTATCAGGCGAGACTTAAACTGTTTGACGCTATCCGCGATATCCTTAATGTGTTCCGGTGTTGTTCCGCAGCAACCGCCAATAATATTAACTAATCCAGTTTCAGCAAATTCAGCAACAATTGCTGTCATTTCTTGTGGAGTTTCATCATACTCACCAAATTCATTTGGCAGGCCAGCATTAGGGTGTGCGCTAACAAGGGTGTCGCAAAGTCGAGACAGCTCCTCTATATGGGGCCTAAGCTCTTTTGCTCCCAGTGCGCAGTTAAGACCAATAGAAAAAGGTTTTGCGTGAGCAACTGAATTCCAAAAAGCTTCAGGTGTTTGTCCTGAAAGTGTTCTTCCGCTAGCGTCTGTAATAGTCCCTGATAGCATGATTGGCAACTCAAAATCTAGCTTTTCAAAGGCTACTTTTACTGCAAAAATTGCTGCCTTTGCATTTAAAGTATCAAAGATTGTTTCTATTAATATAATATCGCTGCCGCCAGCAATAAGTCCTTCGGTTGCTTCTATGTACGTTTCCACTAGCTCATCAAAACTAGTATTTCGTGCAGCGGGATCATTAACATCAGGAGATATAGATAATGTTCGGCTAGTTGGACCTAAGACCCCGGCAACCCATCTGGGGTTTTCTGGTGTAGCAATTTGATCACAGGCCGCTCGTGCAAGCTCGGCGCCAGTTTTGTTTAGTTCATATACCAATGATTCCATGCTGTAATCAGCAAGAGAGACTGAAGTAGAATTGAATGTATTGGTTTCAACAATATCAGCACCGGCTTTTAGGTAGGCCAAATGTATATTTCGAATGATATCGGGTTGAGTTAACGACAAAAGGTCGTTGTTGCCCGCCACCGCTTTATCAAAAAACTTAAAACGCTCACCTCTATAGTCGGACTCATTAAGCTTGTGCCTTTGAATCATCGTACCCATAGCACCATCAAGAATTAAGATTCGATGGAGTGATTCTTGGTATAATTTCTTTATACGAATATCGCGATTATTCAATTTTTTTGGTCCATGATTTTTTTATACTATTTTTATCGACAGAAACATTAGGATTGCGAAAGAATTCTAATAGCTCTTTTGTTGTAATAGTATTGCTTAATAGGTAAGGATTTTATCATGCTATTGAATCTATATCAAAATATTTTGATATAGATTTTGTTAGACTGTATCTTATATCTTTTAATCTGTGGAGATTAAATATTTTTATAGAACCTTCCATGTCAAGAAATAAGAATATAGTTTAACAGGAATAGACTTTGGTTATCTTAAATTTTGGAATCAAACAATATTCTTTGCATTGCCATTATGTACACATAAAATAGCATCTTGCCCCAGTTGATTTGATTGTCGATATAAGGTAAGAATGTTAAAGTAAAGAGACTAGCCTGATCAGATAAAACTTTAGGCAAGTAAATAATTTTAGGCACAAAAATGTTAAATATCACCATCACAGAATCCGCGCAGAAGTATCTTGCCGAGCTACTTGTTA
>CAWUVO010000048.1:0-8600 GCA_963925965.1 uncultured Porticoccus sp.
TATCCGTAACAAGCAATCAATGGAATTGGTTAAAACAGGTAAATTAAAGCTACTTGCAACAGCAAAATGCCCATTTTTTATGAGACGGCTTGCAATTTTTGTTGCCTCTTTTGATATATCTATTCCGAATATATGAATGTCGCCTTTATGTGCTATAAGTTGCTGCAAGTAATAACCTTCACCGCAGCCGCTGTCTAGTAAAATTGAATTGGCTCCCAGGTGGCTGCTGGCTAATTCAGTGATTTTTTCAGAGAGAGGTTGATAGTAGCCTTGGCTTAAAAAATCCTGACGACTGCTTACCATAAACTTGGTATCGCCTGGAGAAGACGAGCGTTTTTGTTGCGGCAGTAAGAGATTAATATAGCCTTCTTTCGCAATATCAAAACTATGCTGGTTATCACACAGCCACTGCTGAGTTAAGATACCCTCTGAATTTTTTTCAGGACTAATACATGGTTTTGTTAACGGTAATTTACATACTGGGCAGGCCCAGATTGATACATGATAATTATTTGCCATAGAAAATTATTTTTTAGGTGGACATTTGGTAAAGGTTTTTGTTGGTCGTGAGTATAATAGAGCCCAGTAATATAGATATAAGTAAAGGAAGGTCCAATGAAAATTAAACATAATGCTATTGTGAGCTTTCACTATCGCTTGCGCGATGCGACAACCCAAGAAGAGCTGGAGAGCTCTCATACTGGTAACCCTAGTGTTTACTTGCACGGTCGCCATGCTATTACGCCTGCGCTGGAGGCCGTAATGACAGAAAAAGAGACTGGAGATACATTTAGCATAAATTTGCTCCCAGAGGACAGTTTTGGTATTCGAGAGGAAGGTCGACATCAGCGTGTCCCTATCAAGCATTTGATGGGAAAAATAAAACCAAAAATCGGCATGTCTGTGTCAGTCCAAACAGACGGTGGAGTGCGTCAAGGGGTGGTGATTAAGGTGGGCAAGTTTAATGTCGATTTAGATGCTAATCATCCTCTGGCGGGAAAGACGGTTATATTTGATGTTGAGATTATTGACGTTCGTGAAGCTACCCAAGAAGAAATTGACCATGGGCATGCACATGGTGCTGGAGGTCATCAGCACTAATTATTGCCGAGTGATAACTGATTCTCATAATAAGCCTCATGTGCGAGTAGCCAAGATTTTCTTTCCAGTCCGCCAGAGTAACCTGCTAATGTACCATTTTTTCCAATAACGCGGTGACAGGGGATAATAATAGCAATAGGGTTTTTTTTGAGAGCAGTCCCTGCGGCGCGAACAGCTGTAGGCTTACCTGCCATGTTGGCAACCGCCTCATAAGAAATGGTTTCGCTAAAAACGATATTCTGCAGTGCGGACCAAATAGAATTTTGAAAATCAGTACCCTTATGATCTAAGGATAGACTAAATATTTTTCGCCTTCCTGAAAAATATTCAGCCAGCTCTGTTATGCATTGTTCAGTGAGTCTGCAGCCTAAGGAAGGCGGCTCCTTCTGACTAGTGAATTCAATTCCTGTTATGCCATATTTTGATGCTTCGATTTTTATAACGCCAAGAGGCGAGGTCATGTAGTCGGTGTAATTTTTAAAATTTTGCATTAAGCTTCTACGCCCTTAATAAGAGGTTGCGTATAGTTTTTTGGCTACTGTGGACTCGCCCATACTTTTCTTAACGGCTCACCGAAGTCATCATAGATTATTTTTTCTTTTTCTTTTTCTTTGGGTTTGGGTTTTCTTGTTTTCTTAAGTGCAGACTTTGATTTACTTCTAGCATCCAAAGCAGCAATCACCTCTGTCAGAGGGGTTCGAGCTATTTTTGGCTCATTAAATAGTGGTGTTTTCAGGCTTGCGTGAGGACTCTCTCTACCAGTAACACCTTTATCTATTTGCTCTATTGTCCCGCCTTTGCAAGTGAATTGATCGATCTGTTTTTTTAGCTCATCTCTTAAGTCTGCTTTGGTTGGTATTTTTTTCACAATTTTTCGCCATGATTAAACTTTCTTTAGTATAGCACCAGTATTGACTATAGTCAGCTCTACCAGTGCTCCCATACAGGTGAACATGCTATAGGTAATTCAGAGATGCGACCTAATTCCGCCCATGCTTGCCCCGGCCGATGAAAGTCAGACCCGCAAGATGCTAGCAGTTTCTTTTCTACACAAAGACCAGCTAAATCTTTCGTGATGTTAGCGTCTTGTCTTCCCGAGATCACTTCCATGCCTTGGCCTCCAGCCTCAATAAAGTTATCTAGCAGATGTTTGAGTCTAGTCCGAGTTAATTGATATTTTTTTGGATGAGCTAATACCGCGGTTCCACCTGCCTCGTTAATCCATCGGACAATTTGTGGAATATCTGCCCAAAACTGTTTTATGTCGCCAGGTTTTCCTGACCCAAGAAATTTTTTAAAAGCCTGGTTGATGTCAGAGACAGCTCCAATATTAACTAAGTATTGCGCAAAATGAGGACGACCAATATTACCATTATTGGCAATAGCCGTTGCTCCAGCGAGGGCCTCTTTGAAGCCTAGCTGACCAAGCTTATTTGCAATCATAGCTGCTCTTTTTTGCCTTGCTATATTTTGGAACGCAACTCCTGCTTTTAAAGAATCGCTATCAAGTTGAACGTTGAGCCCAACAATATGAATATTCATTTTTCCCCAACAGCTTGAGAATTCAATACCAGGGACGATTTTGATCGGTAGGCTTTCTTTTAGGTTGAGGTGATGGTAAGCATTTATTGTGTCGTGGTCTGTAATAGCAAGCGTTTGGACTCCCATCTCTATGGCCCGACCAACCAACTCTGTTGGCGTTAGCGTTCCATCTGAGCAGTTGCTGTGGCAATGTAAATCGTATTTCATAGGGTTGCACATTTTTTAGTTAATTTGTTTTTTAGTTTGCTTCATGCATCAATTTGTAGAGATTTTAAGTGCGAAGCTATTTTTTTGTCAGGTATAATTCACTGATGAATATTTCTTTAGCCAAAATAGATTCCGCTATTATAACCCCTATTGATGATTCAAGGCAGAATCAAGTTATAGGGCATACTAGGAATTTTATTGAGCTGGGTTCAAAATATTTTAATCAAAACTTTGTCATGATCCCTGTTGTATTTGATTTAAAGGGAAGAATAGCAGGTATGTATAAGTGGCAGTCTTCTGCAGGAAAGCAAGAGAGATCAAGAAAAATTCGCTACAATCCTTGGCTTTTTGCTAAATATTATGAAGAAAATTTAGCTATAACAGTACCTCATGAAGTGGCGCATTATTTGGTTAGCTGTCTCCATCAGCCCCGAAAAGTGAAACCTCATGGACCAGAATGGAAAGCCGTAATGCAGATATTTGGGGCTGACAACAGTGTCACTGCTGACTTTGATATGACAGGTATACCATGTTATAGCCATCGAAGATTTGAATATACTTGCGACTGCAAAATCCATCAACTTAGTACTTACCGGCACAATAAATGTGTGCGTAGTCAGGCTTGCTATCTTTGTCGATATTGCCACGCCAAGCTTAAACTAAAATATCAGGAGTTTTGATGTCTAAACCTCCCAGTTCTTGGTTTGTCTATATGATCAAGGCTAGTGATGGGTCTCTTTATACCGGGATCACTATAGATGTGGATCGACGATTTCAGCAACACTTAAATAGCAAGCAAGGGGCTAAGTACTTTCAGGGCAGAAAGCCTGAAAAGATTGTTTTTATTGAGTCCGGGCACGATCGTAGTAGCGCCTCTAAGCGCGAAACTGAGATAAAATCTTTTACTCGGGATAAAAAACTTCTCATGGTAAGTGCAGCTAAACGTTCAGACCTGCTTTGTTAATTTTTTTAACTTGTCCAGACAAGCATAGCGCCTATGGCATCTTTTGCCTGTGCCTCATAAAATGTGCACGTTCTTAGTTTAGGCAAGGAGATACAGTTGGATGCTTGGGATATAATCATTGTTGGGGCTGGGGCCGCTGGATTAATGTGCGCCATCACAGCTGGTAAGCGCGGGCGTCGAGTTTTAGTGCTGGAATCTGCAGATAAGCCAGGCAAGAAAATATTAATGTCTGGCGGTGGTCGATGTAACTTTACTAATTTGTATGTTGAATCAGATAGTTTTCTGTCAGATAACCTAAATTTCTGTAAATCTGCTTTGAGTTGCTACACTCAATGGGATTTTATAGAGCTAGTCCGTAAACATGACATTAAGTACCATGAGAAAACCCTGGGACAACTATTTTGCGATAGCTCGTCAAAAGATATCCTTAACATGCTACTGATAGAGGCTGAAAAAGCAAAAGTAACAATTAAAACAAGATGTTTAATTGACAAATATAAGACTAGAGATCGTTCTGAGAAAAATTTTACGTTGTGTACAAATCAGGGAAAGTTTACGACCAAGTCTTTGGTTGTGGCATCTGGAGGACTTTCAGTTCCAACACTAGGAGGCTCTGATATAGGTTATCGTCTGGCAGAACAATTTGGGCATAAGGTTACTTCATTGCGCCCAGCTTTGGTGCCCTTTACTTTTACGGATAGTTTTAAATTATTGTCAGAAAAATTATCTGGCTTATCGTTGCCAGTGCGCTTATCAGTTGGCAAGCATCAGTTCTTGGAGAATATATTGTTTACCCATCGCGGTTTAAGTGGCCCTGCAGTATTGCAAATTTCAAGTTATTGGAGGGAAGGGCAGCCTATTAGACTGGATCTGCTGCCCTTTACAGACTGCTTTCAGCATCTAGCCAAACAAAAATTTGAGCAACCTAGAGCAGTGTTGAGAACAATTATCTCTCAACTGCTACCAAGAAATTTAGTATTAGAGCTTGAGAGGTGTTGGTGGCTGGAGAAAAAAGAAGTGCCTATTGCTGAGCTTTCGGAGACATTAATTCAAACCCTTGCTGATAGCATTCATAGCTGGGAGTTAAAGCCATCAGGCACAGAAGGCTATCGTACTGCTGAGGTTACACTTGGCGGGGTTGAAACTAGCGAGGTTTCATCCAAGACTATGGAAAGTAAAAGACAGTCTGGATTATATTTTGTTGGTGAAATTTTAGATGTCACTGGCCACCTTGGAGGCTTTAATTTTCAGTGGGCTTGGGCGTCTGGATTTGCTGCCGGAAAAGTTGCTTAAGTGTGAAGCTATTTGTTGTTATATTTGAAATAACAACTGATCAGGAATTTTTGACCACCACACAACATTAGGCTTTATAATGGATCGAGAAGAATTAAATGCTGAAACAGCAAAAATTTCTTGGAAAGAAGTAGAAACCTTTTTTGCTAACGGTGCAGTTATTTATGTGTCTTCAGAGCTTGATTTGATTGATGTGGCTTTGGATATCTGTCTAGATAATAAGCTGAAAGTTCAGCAATGGATGTCAGACAATCTGGTTAATAAGGTCAGCGACCAGCAAGCCTTAGAATGGTTGAGTGGTGACACTGTATTATGGTCGGTAGTTGTAAAGCCTTGGGTGCTGGTTCAGCCAATAAAAGATTCCAGTGTATAAGATATAATGTTTTATTCTTAAGTTGAAATGCCCCTCAGTCACAGTTGCTTATTTTTTTAAACTTGATTGAATTTTCAAGAATTTCTAATTTTATTGATGATTTTTTTCGTGCTTGCTGCGGATATAAATCAATCTATTATAATTTTAATCTTGATAAATGTTGCTTCATATAGGATCCTTCGCACAGTTTTTAAAAGCTTGGGATTGAGCGCTCTAGGAAAATAGAAAATCTAATAAAGGAGTTAGTTTCATGGCAGGTTTCGACAAGGTGGTCAGCACCTACGAAGAAGCGATGGCGGGCCTAGAAGATGGAATGACCGTTATTGCCGGTGGTTTTGGCATCTGTGGTATCCCTGAGAATTTGATTAAAGAAATCAAAAAGATGGGCTCCAAGGAGCTGACAATTATTTCTAATAACTGTGGTTGCGATGGTCTTGGCCTTGGAATTCTTTTAGAAGATCGTCAGATTAAAAAAATGGTGTCTTCGTATGTGGGCGAAAACAAGATGTTCGAAGAGCAGCTTCTTTCTGGCGAGCTAGAGGTGGAGCTAACTCCGCAAGGAACGCTAGCAGAGAAAATGAGAGCGGGCGGTGCCGGCATCCCTGCTTTTTATACGGCTACTGGATTCGGAACGGATATAGCCAAGGGAAAAGATGTGCGTGAATTTGATGGACGTAAATATATTCTTGAAGAATCTGTTACGGGAGACTTTGCTATTGTCAAAGCTTGGAAGGCAGACCGCTTTGGCAACGCAATCTATCGCCATACAGCTATGAACTTTAACCCTATGGCGGCAACTGCTGGAAAAATTACAGTCATGGAGGTAGAGGAAATTGTTGAGCCAGGTGAATTGGATCCTATGCATATTCACACCTCTGGGATTTATGTTGATCGACTAATACAAGGTACGTTTGAGAAGCGCATTGAATTGCGTACAGTCCGCGAAAACTAATCGGAGGGATAAATAATGTCACTTTCTCGTGATCAAATGGCTATTCGAGTGGCGCGCGAGCTTCAGGATGGTTATTACGTTAACTTAGGTATAGGCATCCCTACATTGGTAGCAAATCATGTACCAGAAGATATGGAAGTTATGTTGCAGTCTGAAAATGGATTGCTTGGTATGGGTCCATTTCCAACAGAAGATGAGGTGGATGCTGATTTAATTAATGCTGGAAAACAAACAGTCACTACAGCAACTGGCGCATCAATTTTCTCCTCAGCTGAATCGTTTGCTATGATTCGTGGCGGCCATGTGGATTTAACTGTCCTAGGGGCTTTTGAAGTTGATGCTTTGGGAAATATAGCTTCATGGATGATTCCCGGTAAGCTCATAAAGGGTATGGGCGGGGCTATGGACTTGGTGGCTGGGGCAGACAACATAGTCGTCATGATGACTCATGCGGATAAATATGGTAAATCAAAATTGTTATCAGAGTGCTCACTTCCTTTAACTGGCGCTGGCTGCATCAAGCAAGTTTTAACTGATTTGGCGTACCTAGAGATATATGACGGAAAATTCCATTTAGTTGAGCGTGCTCCTGGGGTCTCTGTAGCGGAAATTGTTGAGAAAACCGCCGGAGCTTTAGTTGTTCCAGATAATGTTCCTGAGATGAAGTTTTGATAGCTTACCTTTAGGTACTCAAGGTCTCCAAGCTTGGGGACCTTTTTTCTTAGGGCATTCTCTTTGTGGACTGCATCCCTTATTTCAACTCGAGCCTGTATCCCTATATGTCTGAGTCCTTAGAAACGCAAAAAGTTGGTTTTATTTCCTTGGGCTGTCCTAAAGCCTTGGTTGATTCTGAGCGAATTCTTACGAATCTTAAGCTAGATGGGTATGAGGTCAGCCCTAATTATGCAGATGCAGATGTTGTTATCGTTAACACTTGTGGTTTTATTGACTCAGCAAAACAGGAGTCGATGGATGCTATAAGCGAGGCAATAAAAGAACACGGAAAGGTTATTGTGACAGGATGTATGGGCAAAGGTGTTGATGCTGAGGCTATAAGATCTTTTCATCCGGAAGTTCTGAGCGTGAGCGGTCCAGCAGATGTGAAGTCAGTTTTAAAGGCTGTGCATGAACACAATCCTGCTCCTAAAAATAATAAAGATATCCCCCTTAAACCTTATGATGACGTGTTGTCGTCAATAGGTGTCAAGCTTACTCCTTCGCATTATGCATATTTGAAAATAGCTGAAGGCTGCAATCACTGTTGTACTTTTTGTATTATTCCCGACATGCGAGGCCAGCTGGTTAGTCGGCCTATTGCCGAGATAGTCGAAGAAGCAAAGAAGTTAGTTGATTCAGGTGTCCGTGAGTTATTAGTGATTTCCCAGGACACGAGTGCTTATGGTGTTGATGTAAAATATAAATTGGACTTTGTTGATGGCGGCGCACTTGAAACTCGAATGCAGGATTTGGCTGTAGCGTTGGGCGAACTTGGAGTGTGGGTTAGATTCCACTATGTGTATCCCTACCCTCATGTAGATAAACTGATTCCGCTAATGGCCGAGGGCAAGATTCTTCCTTATTTGGACATACCTTTTCAGCATGCCAGCCCTAAAATTCTTAAATTGATGAAGCGTCCAGGCAACCAAGAAAAAGTCTTGCAGCGAATCAAAGCTTGGCGTGCTATTTGCCCTGAGTTGACTATTCGCAGTACTTTTATCGTCGGCTTTCCAGGGGAAACTGAAGAAGATTTCCAAATATTATTAGATTGGTTGAAAGAAGCAGAATTAGATCGAGTGGGTTGTTTTAAGTATTCCCCTGTAGATGGAGCTAAAGCTAACAATCTTCCCGACCATTTGCCTGAAAAGATAAAGGAGGATCGCTGGAATCGTTTCATGGAGGTTCAGCAGGTTATTAGTGCCCGAAGATTACAGCGAAAAGTCGGCCAAACAATGGAGGTTCTCATTGACCAGGTAGATGAGGAGGGGGCCGTTGGCCGTTGTACTGCCGATGCCCCTGAAATTGATGGTAGTGTCTTTATTAATGACATTGAAAGCATCGAAAGTCTTGGCCTAAAGCCTGGAGATATGATCGATGTTTCAATTGAATATGCGGATGAGTACGATCTTTGGGGTGCGATCGTTTTCTCATAGAATGCTTTATTTTTTCTT
>CAWUVO010000049.1:0-3865 GCA_963925965.1 uncultured Porticoccus sp.
GAGTCTGGCAATTAACTCATTCACCTTACCTCCTGGTAACTGTCCGCCCTCGCCAGGTTTTGCACCTTGGGCTATTTTAATCTGAATCACCTCAGCGCTTGATAAATAGTGAGGTGTTACCCCAAAACGACCAGAAGCCACTTGCTTAATTTTCGATGCTTTAATTGTGCCATAACGAGCAGGATCTTCGCCCCCTTCTCCTGAGTTAGATCGACCCCCTAAGCTATTCAAGGCCTGAGCCAAGCCTTCATGCGCCTCTGGCGATAACGCCCCCAAGGACATACCTGCCGAATCAAACCGTTTCAGTATTTTTTCGATCGGCTCCACGTCAGACAAAAGGATCGGTTTAATATCGGCTTTAATCTTCAAGAGATCTCTCAGAGTTGATGCGGGGCGTTTATTCACTAAGTCAGCATAATCATGCCATGCAGTGTAGTCGCCCTCTTGTACTGCACGGTGAAGAGTTGTTACGACGTCTGGATTAAACGCATGATACTCTTGGCCGTGGACATACTTTAGTAACCCACCTGGATTGATCGATTTTCGTTCACTCCAAGCCTGATCGGCGAGTCTTTGTTGGTCCTGCTGCAGATCATTAAAATCTGCACCCTTAATACGACTCGGTGTCCCTAAAAAGCACATGTTAACTATCTCAGGAGAGAGTCCAATAATCTCGTACAACTGAGCACCTCGATACGAAGCAACCGTAGAGATACCCATTTTAGATAGGATTTTTAATAACCCTTTATTCATGCCTTGGCGGTAGTTTTTAAATGCCGCATCCATATCACAAAGTATTTCTCCTTCTGTCACCATATCAGAAAGGATGTGGTAGCTTAAAAAAGGGTAAACCGCAGAAGCACCGCAACCTATTAATGTTGCAATTTGATGAGAATCACGAGCAGATGCAGTGGATGCAATAATATTAGCATCACAACGAAGACCCAATTTAATTAGATGATGATGAATTGCACCTACGGCCATCAACATCTGAATAGGCAGCTTATCTGGAAGAATATCAGAGTCAGACAGAATGCAGCACCTAATGCCATCTCTGACAGCACCAGAAACTTCCTCACATAGATCTTGGATGGCCTGCTCTAAGTTGGATATTTTTGGGTCATAATTAACACTAAATTTTTTAACACGGTAGTCGTCCTGTGTGTTATTTTTTAACGCGTAATATTTGCGTGGCGATAAAACTGGGCTCGACAAATTAATGCGTTTTGCATGCTCGAGGGACTCAAGGAAAATATTACCTTCGCGACCGAGTTGTGTCTTTAGGGACATAACAAGTGTTTCACGTAACGGATCAATGGGAGGATTGGTCACCTGCGCAAACTGCTGCCTAAAATAATCATAGAAGCTGCGATCTTTAACTGAAAGTATAGCCATTGGCGTATCATCCCCCATAGAACCGACTGCTTCTTGGCCCCCTTCTGCTAGTGGCCGCAAAATTTGCTCTCGCTCTTCCATAGAAACCAAGAACATCTTCATAAAATTACGAATTCTTTCCCTGCTTAAGGCGCCCTCAACTTCTATACTTTCATCATCCATAGAAGACATAATTTTGATAGTGCTGCTATTTAACCACGTCTGATACGGATTGGCGGAGGCCATTTCTTTGTCAATCTGGCCAGCATTCATGATAGAGCCTGTATGTGTATCAATCGACAGCATGTCTCCTGGACCTAAGCGTCCTTTAGCAACAACACTACTAGAACTGTACTTATAAACACCAATCTCTGATGCAACAGCAATGATATCGTCATCCGTTAAAACCCAACGAGACGGCCTTAAACCATTTCTATCCAGCGTACAAACGGCATAACGCCCATCAGTAATAACTAGCCCAGCAGGGCCATCCCATGGCTCCATGTGCATAGCTATGTATTCAAAGTAAGCCCTTTCACTCAACCCATAGTCTTGATTGTTATCCCAGGCTGGTGGCACCAACATTCGCACGGCTTTATGGAGTTCTATGCCTCCTGCAACCATCACTTCAAGCATATTATCTAGGCTAGAAGAATCTGATCCTGTTCGGTTTACAAGGGGTTTTACATCCTGCAAATCGGGCAAGAGAGGGGTAACAAACCTAGGGGTTCTGGCTACAGACCAGTTCCTATTCCCATGGAGCGTGTTGATTTCTCCATTATGAGCCAGCATTCTAAATGGTTGAGCCAGTGGCCACTGAGGGCTAGTATTGGTAGAAAAACGTTGGTGAAAAATACAGATGGCAGTTTCTAGGAGCGGGTTTGCCAAGTCTGGATAAAATATTGGCAAATCAACTGGCATCATTAACCCTTTGTAGCTAATAACATTTTCTGCCAGGCTGGCAATATAAAAAGAATTATCTGATGCTAGCGCAATCTCAATTTTTCGCTTAGAAATAAACAATCGAGCATTGAATTTTTGTTTGTCTAGGCCGCCTGCAGCAATAAATATTTGCTCAATTGCTGGCAAGGTTTCTAATGCGATGCGGCCCAAACAATCTTTACTTGTAGGGACTTCACGCCAGCCGATCACTTCTAGCCCTTGATCCAACAAGGCCGTCGACATAGCATTTTTAGCATGGTTGCGCTGGCTACTGTCCTGGCTGAGCATTACTGAGCCAACCGCGTACAATTCAGGTAATTCCACGTCAAACAGCTTCTTAGCCGCATCTCGCATAAAAATATCCGGCTTTTGAAGCAATAACCCGCAGCCATCGCCGGTTTTGCCGTCAGAAGCAATACCGCCACGATGAGTCATACAAGTTAACGCTTCAATAGCGGTTTCTAGGACACGATGACTCACCTCACCTTTTGTGTGAGCAATCAGTCCAAATCCACAATTATCTTTGAATTCATCTAAGCTATAGAGGCCTGTCGACATAATAAATAGTGCTCTAGGTAAAATATGTTAAAAAGACCAGCCGCTTCAGAGACAGCAAAACTAATATTGCTGGAACAAGAAGATAGATATTTTACACGTCCGCGACTCATGTAACAATTGTCGCGATGCTAATAAGGCCTATAATTTTAGGTGATATAATTTATAGGTTGTCTTGTCTTCTAAATAACCTTCATTAAAAGATCTGGTTCAATTTCAGAGGTTACTGTTGCGACTCCTATGGATCGAAGAAGCACAAAACGAAGACTGCCATCTAGAACTTTTTTATCGACTGACATGAGCTCCAAAAAATTTTTGGAGCTCATGTCTTTTGGTGCTACTGCGGGCAAACCGCAACAAGCCAGAATTTCTCTTATCCGGCGAACATCGGCTTTATCTATCCAGCCCAATAAGCTCGATAGCTCTGCGGCCATAATCATTCCAATTGCCACTGCCTCTCCATGCAACCAGCCTTTATAGGACTGAAAGGTCTCAATAGCATGGCCAAATGTGTGCCCTAAATTTAAAATTGCACGAACATCGTTCTCGTGCTCATCTTTTTCAACAATCTTGGCTTTATTGGCACATGATTTCTCTATTGCAAAGCATAGGGCATCAGGATCTCGCGCTAAAAGCTTAGATATATTTTTTTCTATCCAGTTAAAAAATTCTACATCTGCAATCAGCCCATACTTAATTACCTCAGCCAAGCCCGCTCGAAATTCCCTGTCTGGTAAAGTGCTTAATAAGGAGGTATCGATTATGACGCACTGAGGCTGATAGAATGCTCCTATCATGTTTTTGCCTAGCTTGTGGTTAACTGCAGTTTTTCCACCTACAGATGAGTCTACTTGGGCAAGTAATGTTGTTGGAATTTGGCAAAAATTTACACCTCTCTGATAACAAGCGGCAGCAAACCCTGTCATGTCCCCAATAACGCCGCCGCCAAGAGCGACTAGAGTAGCTGTTCGGTTATATTTTTTAGCGAGCAATA
>CAWUVO010000050.1:0-3429 GCA_963925965.1 uncultured Porticoccus sp.
ACGTTTGCGAATGATTGGTAGTAGCCCCAGTATAGCCAGCAGCAGAAAACCAATCAGTGTCCATCCAGGAATACTTAAGTGCAGAAACGTCCACTGTACTGTTGCACAGTTCCCATCACCTTGTAGCAACATGCTTAAAGCCTCGCTGAAGTTAAAGGCATTAAATAAATATTCGGCAGGTGGCCCACAGGTAGGAATTTGGTCAACAGGGAGGCTTTGAAGCCATAACTGTTTGGCGGAAAAATAGCCACCACCTAGTGCGCTTATCATAGTTAGTGATCCGTAGATCTTAAGGCCTCTATTGTGAAACAACGCTAGCAAGGCAAACATCCCTGTAATAACCACAAAAAATCTTTGTGTTATACAAAGGTAGCAAGGGCGCAATTCCATTACATGCTGCATATAAAGTGCAGTCGCTATGAGCCCCATACAAAATATAAAAGCGAAAAAATTTATTTGCCTGTTTGTTATCAACTTTTAGCCTCGGGTTGGGAAAATATTGAACACTAATATTTTTTTAATGCAATCAGACCAACCATGGTGAATTAGATCTTTAGACTGTGTAGAATGCAACACCATATAACTCATTATAGAAAATTAAGAGTGTAATAAATGTATAAAAAGTTCTTGTTGGCACTGTTCATCTCTTTTTTTATGACATCTACTTCTTATGGAGACTTAGGCACAGGTTTAGGTACAGGCTTGCAGGGTGCATCAAACGAAAGTACGAGACCAATGGGGACTAAGGATCCAAAATTTCAGCAAGGGAGGGCTCGCTATAAGGGGTTTGATCCGAAGCTAGGTAAGTTGTCTTGGTGTCTAAAGGTGGATGGCCAGCTCGTTAAATTAAATATATTCAATCTATGGAAGACTTATGGTCGCTTTAAAGGCGTGACGACCGATCACTTTGTCGACAGTTTTTATGTTTGTGATCGCCCAGAAAAGACGGCCTATGAACTTATAGGCAAGCAACATATGCGAGCTATTGTGTACTATTTGGACAGGCGCTTTAAGTTGTATCTCACCGAGCGTTCCAGTTCTGACCTTTATCAAACTGGCGACGTACAGCCTACCAGTACCAGCACTAATCCTTCGACAGACGTGGATGATAACCCTACAGACTTTTCGACAATACTAAAGCTTGATTAAGAGAATCTATGCCTTAAAGTCGTATTGTTGGTGATGTGCTGCAAGAAATTGATCAAAAGATAGGGTATCCGACGCTTCAATATTTTTCTGATGCCGTAAAGATTCTGCGGCCATTAGTTCATATTTTTTAGTGATTTCTGGTGTAAGTTTCTCCTGTAAAAAGTATTCGCGACTCTTTAACGCATGCCCCATTGCTACCTTAAAATAGGTTTGCCCAGTTTCCCTCATTGTCTGAAGAATTTTTGCAGAAGGGGTGAGAGATGGGTCATCAATAAGCTCTTCTAGCTTGCCTAGAACTTCTTGGTAACGAGTTGTTTGGTGCTGTTGATCAAGGAGTTGAGCGACCGGATGCATTTCTTTAAAAATAGAATGACCCCAATCTGAGAAAGACCGCATGCCCTCACGACTGTGAAGCTTTAAGTCTGGGCTCCTGCCGTTGTGAACCATCAATCGTTGGTTTTCCAGTATATGATGATATTCATGCTGGTCTGTTGGAGCGCTTTTGGAGAGCAAACAGGTCAATAGAAAGATATCCATAAAGTCTACTTGCGCACGATCGATGCCAAGCGGCAAAAAGGGATTAAGGTCAATACAGCGGACTTCTATATATTCTACCCCTGCTTTCCGTAAAGCCTGAAGTGGTGCTTGCCCTGGGCGAGTAGTTCGTTTTGGACGTATTGGGCTATAGAATTCATTTTCAATTTGCAATATGTTTAGATTCAGTTGCTTGTAGTCTCCGCCACTATCCTTCAATCCGATTAACTCATAATCTGGATAAGGCTCAGCCAATGTCTTCCCAAGGGTCTGAATGTAGCTTTGCAAGCTGTTGTAGCAGACTACCAGCTTATCCTGGGCTTTACTCTGGTAGCCCAAATCACTCATTCTTATGGATGTGGCATAGGGAAGATGCAGGCTGTGTTCATCGGCATCAAATTGGATCAGTTGATGGTCTCTTCCTTTAACAAAGCTGCGACAAATTCCCGAGGAGGCACCAAATAGATACAGTAGTAGCCAAAAATGACGACGAAAATTTCGTATTAGGGAAAAATAATTTTCGGTTTTAAAATCTTGTGGAGATAATGTAGATTTTTCGTTCTTTCTTAGCAGCTCCATCAGCTCATCGGGGACCGAGAAGTTATAATGGATACCGGCTATGGTCTGCATGAGTCGGCCGTATCGATGGCCCAGCCCCAGCCTATAAATATGCTTCATTGCCCCAATATTTGATGACCCGTAGCTTCCAACGGGAATATCACTTTCACCGCTTAGCTGGCAAGGCATACTGCTAGTCCAGAGTATCTCATCGCCCATATGTTGATAGGTAAAACGGTGGATATCTTCTAATGTTTGTAATATTTCATTCGCATTGGTTGACGGAGGGGTGATGAACTCAAGCAACGCTTCTGAAAAATCAGTAGTTATCTGCGGATGAGTGAGCGCGGAGCCCAGCAACGATGAATGAGGTGTCTGGGCTATTGTTCCTGCTGGAGTGACACGCAAACTTTCTTTTTCGATACCTCTTGTGATGCCCAGAAGTATTCTTGATGCAGTGTCTTCAGCAAGTAAATTGAGGCGACTTTTTAAAAGAGGCAATTTAGCTTCCTTGTCTTGGATTGCTTGGGCGGAGGGGTAAACAGCACACCAACGAAAATAGCAGTAGGTTTTAGTTCGCCCAGTATATACATATATGAGGTAGTCTTGGGTGCCATATCATTCATCATTCATCATATATATAGAGCATTAGTATCCTTAAAAATTAATATGGCAGATTATTCCGTTTTAGGTTAAATAAAATTAAGTTAAAAATTAATGATTTATAAAAAATCAGTAATTATAAATATCTCTTTTGAGGAGATTTCATCGTTAAATATATTGGACAGACTTATAGTTCTCATGCTTTAATTCGGTTCGATGGATTTTCCGCATACCCTTTATACCTAACAGATAAGGGGCAAATTAGCGGCTTTTTCTGTCGATAATTTTTGTAAATCATTGATTTATATAGATACTGTAAAAATGAATTGCATTAGTTAGAAAGTAGTTTTTTTGAGGGTATTTTTTGTTTATTTTAGATATATATAAACCATTATCTAAATAGTTTTTTGCAAAAAGTATGAAGTTAACAACTCATGAACATATAGAAAGAGGATATAAACTTGAACGAATTAACTAATCCCGTCGAGGTCCTGGGGATCGATGCAGGCGGAACTATGACAGATACGTTCTTTGTGCGCGCAGACGGCTCTTTTGTTGTCGGTAAAGCACAGAGTGATGCTGATG
>CAWUVO010000051.1:0-3716 GCA_963925965.1 uncultured Porticoccus sp.
GCGAGACCTCCTACATTATGTGAGATGGACATATTGTTATCATTCAAGATAACCAATAGGTCAGCATCGGTATGAGCGGTATGATTAAGTGCTTCAAATGCCATACCTGCTGTCATAGCGCCATCACCAATAATGGCGACAGTTTTTTGTATATCGTTATTAAGCTTGAAGGCAAGAGCCATACCCAGTCCGGCACTAATGGAAGTGCTTGAGTGACCTGTGCCAAAAGCATCATAAGCACTTTCTTCTCTGTTTGGAAAAGGCGATAAGCCCTTGGCCTTGCGCACAGAAAGTATTTCTTCTCTGCGACCAGTTAGGATTTTGTGTGGATATGCTTGATGCCCAACATCCCAGACAAGCTTATCATCCGGCGTATTGAAGACATAGTGTAGAGCAATAGTTAACTCAATGGTGCCCAGTCCAGCGCCAAAATGCCCACCACTGTGCCCCACGCTAAATAGCAGATAACCTCTTAATTCGTCTGCCAATATCAATAGTTGTTCCGACGTGAGCCTCCTTAAGTCAGAAGGATTGTTAATACTGTCGAGTAGTGGGGTTACTGGTCGAATCAGAGGTATGTTGTTAAAGGTTTGTGCCATCTATTTGATATCCGAAATTGAGATGTAATACTACACCAAAATTTATATTTAAGTGCTGCGAGCTTGGTTTTTAAATTTAAAATACATCTAGTGCTTTCGGCTGATAATATAGTCAGCCATTTCTCTCAAACGTTGTGCATTTTCATCAAAAACTGATAACGCATCTATTGCTGATGTATATAATTGAGTAGCTTTTTCTCTGGCTCCGTCCAAACCAAGAAGTTGGACATAGGTAGCTTTGTTTAACGCCTCATCCGCACCTGCTGTCTTCCCTATTTCCTTGGTGTCTCCGGCAACATCAAGAATATCGTCCTGAACTTGAAAGGCTAGACCAATAGATAGGCCATAAGCATTAAGAGCTGTAAGTTGAGATGGGCTTGAAAGATCAGTAGATAGAGCGCTCATCATGATGCTAGCATGAATCATTGCGCCAGTTTTTTTATGATGCATTAGCTCCAGATCCTCTAGAGTTAATGTTTTGTTAACGGAGGATATGTCTATGATCTGGCCTTTAACCATTCCGTCTGCCCCTGCTGCTTTTGCAAGGCAGGCGATCAGTTGAAGTGATGTTTTAGGGAGAACTTTGTCAAATTTGGTGAGTTGCTCAAATGCCATTGCTTGCAAAGCGTCTCCGGCTAGAATTGCGATTGCTTCACCGAAAACAATATGGCAAGTAGGTTTATTTCTTCTTAGGGCATCATTGTCCATAGATGGCAGATCATCATGTATTAGTGAATAGGCATGAATTAGCTCTACGGACATAGATACCAGATCGGTGTCTTCAGTTACTCCACCCAAAGCTTCTGCTGTAGCATAAGACAATGCCGGACGTAGACGCTTACCACCATTTAAAACGCTGTATCGAATTGCTTCATGCAATAGATTGCTAGAATCTATTTTTTCAGGCAAAAGGACAGTTAATTTTTGCTCGATTCGTTGTTGGCAAGAGTGCAGAAAATCAGTAAAAGACTTGTTGTTCATTAGTTATTTTCAGGCTCAAATGTTTCAAGCTTGTCTGATCCCATAGTTAGCATCTCAACTTTCAACTCTGCATCTTTTAATGCCTGCTGGCATTCGCGAGTTATTTTAATCCCATCTTCAAAAAATTTTAGTGAGTCTTCGAGGTTTAGGGACCCTTCCTCCATATTTTTTACTATTTTTTCTAGTTCATTGATTTTTTTTTCAAAATCAATAGGTTGTTTTGATTCTTTCACTTTGCCGTCCTCCAAAATATAATTAGCAGCAGTGGCTGAGCTAATACACATAGTCAATTGTCAGCCTACTGCATTGTTGAGTAGAATAATTTTACCCGTATGCCCAAATACTTCCATTTGCATGTGCGCTTCAACAGCCTTTGATAAAGGGTATGCAGAATCAATTACTGGTTTGATCTTATTGCTATTGAGGAAATGTATCATGTTTTTGAACTCAGTATTACTGCCCATGGTTGTTCCTTGAATACGAATATGGTTAAAAAAAAGTTTGCCCATCGGAAGACCATCAGGGGGTCCGCCGGCCGTGGATCCGAAGAAAACATATCGTCCACCAGGGAGAAGAGTGCTTAGCACGCTATTTAATGCATCGCCTGCAGCGCTGTCAATAACGGCATTAAAGCCTCCGGATTGTTCGTGTAATTTTTTATAGCAATCCGGATCTTGGTAATTTTCAGCTCCAGTAGCCCCCAGCGCTTTAGCGGCATCAATTTTTTCTGCACTACCACTGCTGACAAAAACTTCTGCGCCAAGATGCAGGCACCATAATATGGCAAACGTAGATACGCCGCCGCCTGCCCCGGTGACTAAAACCTTTTGACCTAAATGTATTTCAGCCTGTGTGACCACTGCTCTCCATGCTGTAAGTCCAGCAAGTGGTATAGCTGCAGCTTGCTGCCAGTTTAAGTGTTCTGGTTTAGCATAAACATCCCCTGCGGGGGAGCAAATAAATTCTGCAAAAGTGCCCTGATCAGGCATTCCAAGAACACGAAAATCAGGCCCATAATAAACTTCATTTTCTCCCCATGCCCTAGCCGGGTAAAGAATAACTTCTTTACCAATTAAGCTTGAATTAACACCCTCGCCTACTTTATCTATTATCCCTGCTCCATCAGAGCCTGGTATGCAAGGCACCTGTGTTCCTGGATAACCGCCTCGTGTCATCCAGTAGTCGCGTCGATTGAGCGCTGATGCAACCAACTTTATTCGTACTTCTCCAGGCATAGGGGATGGGGTTTCTACCTCTTTGATTTTCAGACAGCTGGGGCCATTGGTGCTTGTCAATACGACTGCTTGCATTGTGATATCCTTTACTTAGATATATCTACTACAGTTTACGGAATTTTTTAGTACATCTTTAGTCTTATATGAAGTATTTTTGTATAATCTTTTGCTAAGAGGGCTTGGCTCTCTTAATCGTAATTACTTAGGAGCAGTCATGTCTCAACTGAAACGTTTAGCTTTTTTTCTGTTTATTGTTTGTTTTTTTTCAGCAGCGCATGCTGCGTTTCCTTTATCGGATGCTTCTGGAAATAAGCTACCTTCGCTATCTCCTATGCTAAAGCAGGTAAACCCTGCAGTGGTAAATATCGCTACATTTTCAACAAATAGTCAAGCACAAAATCCACTAATGGATGATCCCTTCTTTAAGCGTTTTTTTCAAAGCAGACCGGGTCAGAAAAGTAGACCTGAATCACAAGCACCTCGTAAAAGGCGACAAAGTGCTGGCTCCGGAGTTATTGTTGATGCCGTAAAAGGTATCATTATGACAAATCATCATGTGATAAAAAATTCTGATGAAGTGCGTGTATCTTTGACGGATGGACGAGAATTTACTGCTGAAATTAAAGGTGTGGATCCAGAGTTGGACATTGCTATTTTGCACATCGACGCCAAAAATCTTGCTGAAGTTCGTTTGGGCGACTCCAATAAATTAGATGTGGGAGATTTTGTTGTAGCCATAGGTAACCCCTTTGGTTTGGGACAGACGGTTACTACTGGGATAGTGAGCGCCTTGGGTCGGACAGGGTTGGGGATTGAAGGCTATGAAAACTTTATCCAAACCGATGCATCAATTAATCCAGGAAATTCCGGGGGAGCGCTAGTGAGTCTGAATGGAGAGCTT
>CAWUVO010000052.1:0-6590 GCA_963925965.1 uncultured Porticoccus sp.
CTCCAGATGGCATAGTGCTTAGATCTACAATGCTGTCAGCAGGTACTAGTTCTATTTCTGGTATCTTCAGGATATCGCCTGCATTTATAGATAATTTTTTACTCCATGGTTTATAGCCAGGGTATGTAATGGTAACGACCTCTCCGCTTGATAGAACTGGTACTGAGAATGGGGTTTTTCCGATAATTTGCCCACTGACCCGTATCGTTCCACCTTGTGGCGAAGAACTAAATTCTATATACCCCCAGTCAGGCTTAAGGCCAACATGCATATCCTGTTGGCGATCCAGCCCTTCTATTTCTATAGTTACAGTTTTAGCGATATAGCGAGGCGCTCTGATGTCTAACAAGTGCGGCCCTGAAGATAGTGGGGTTATTGTAAAAGGGCCAACTCCAATAAATTCTCCATCCACAAGAATCTCACTTCCCTCAGGATAAGTGGTCAAATGAAGGTGGCCTGGCTTCTTTTCCATGCTTAGGTCTATCACTGTATGGTCATCTTCGCCAATAGTAAAAGGGTGTTTTAGATCAATATAGCCATCAGTTGATGCTTCAATTGTGTAGCTCCCCGGCCGTACTAGATAATGATCAGCTAAGGGAAAACTGAAACCCCCTTTTATATTGAGCTGGGCTGCAGGAGGGGTAACTGAGATAACTACTGATTTTGCTGTGAGAAGAAACCATATTGTTAGAGTGCTGATTAAGAGTCCGAGCGTGACACTTGACCTTAATGGTTTGAATGAGACATTGGAGCCTTTGGCTGCATCTTGTATCGGTTGAAAGTCTACAGGAATAAGCTTTTCATCGCTTGATGCAGATTGCTTGCGAGATGTTGACTCAGTATCTTTTATTTTTGTCATTAAATTTGCTCTTCACATGCAATCTTTACACTGAGTGGCATTTTTTCTGGTGTCACTCTGAATTCAAGACGCACATCACGATAGCCTTTTCGGCTGCCTAGCGCGATATAATCTCCTGGCTTAAGTGACAACTGTTTCTCCTTAAATAATCCAAGCATACCATGCCTCAAAAGTATTATTGTAGTGGAGTTGTTTGAGCGGAACTGCACCGATAGAACTGCTTGTGAGTCTTTAAGAACCTGACTGAGCTGATTGGTTTGTTGCGTGTGCTTGGGGCCTGGAAGTTTGATTTTCTGTGCAGTGTCCAATAATTTTTTAGCGTGTTCAGACACTTTTGGTGATGCAAGCCTAAGAGGGGACGCTAGGATAATATCTATAGCGTCGCTTAGATTAGCTCTAGACTTACTGCGGCTTTCGCCTAGCTGTGCTGCTATCAATGAGTTATTTTTCGTCAAGATGGCTCCATAGCTTGCTATGGCTTGGTGCCATCTTTCGTGTGCTTCTTGCGATGAAGCAGTACTTAGTTGAGTCTTGATAGTTTTCTGGATCGATAATGATTGTGCCTGGGTTAAGCCTAAAAATGCTCCTGAGTTTTTAGGCTTTAGTTCTAGCGCTTTCTGGAATGACTCTATGGCTTCGTTGAGTTGATTATTTTCTAGAGCTTGATAGCCGACACTCATGGTATCGATAAATTGGTTTTCTATAATAAGATGTAAAACCTTGCTAGTTCCACTTATAGCCTCTTCGCTCAAAGGGTCAAGATTGAGGGCTTTCAGAAAAATTTCTTGTGCTTGCTTCAGATCTCCTTTCTCAAGAACATTGTTGGCTTGCTTAAGTAGCGCCAAAACTTCATTTAAAACATAAGCTCTCTCTAAGCCTTTTTGGGCGATAGTGCTAGAGGGATCAATAGAAAGCGCCAGCTGATAATATTCCTTCGCTTCTGTTGCATTTCCAAGAGAAAAGGCCTGTTCGGCTATTTTGAGATTAATAAATAATTCTTCAGGCGCTCGGCTTTCCAGCTCTACAAGATTAGCTCGTGCTTGTTCGTATAAAATTAAAGCCTGATTAAAGTCTCTTTGGCGATATAAGAGGTCTCCTTTGGCTCCTATTTCTAGGGCATTCTCAAACACTTTTTTGCCCCATAGCTGAACATTTTTCTTTTCAAGAAAATCCTGGCTAGCAAGAAATTTACTGAGACTATCTTGCGCTTTTCGTCGAGCCTTCAATAGCTGCGCATCTACAAAGGGGGATTCTTTTAAAGACAGGGTCTGCCTATTCTGACCTTCTATTTGCAGATCAGACTCTGTGGGCTTCTGAACCAAAAAGGGGAGTGCAAATATAACTACTAGTGCCAGAAAAAAACTGACACCTAGAGCAACAATAGTGCTGCGTCTTTGTTGCCAGGGAATAGACTCAGCTACACTGATAGTATCTCTAGTTAAAGGCACATTAGTGGCACTTATGGGTTCAGAGTGTGGCTTGGTGCCATCAGTATCGTTCATTTAGATTAGATCTCGCCGCGCTCAGTTTTATATATTTCCCGTAAAAGAGATCTCCATTGATTGTAGTGCTCCTCTACATTTCCTGTAAGGGTTACTGTGCGATTCTCTAGTTCAATTACACGAGGTTCAATTTCTGCCTCTAAGGATTGCCCCAGCTCAGCCAGCACATCTTCATGAATCTTTAATTCGGCTCTTTTCTCGAAACCACTTTTAACCAAAAGAGCCCCAGCTCCAATTGCTACCGCACCGGCGGATTGCGCAGAACCATTTCCGCTTCCAGAAGCCATAATTCCACCAATAACAGCAGCAATTCCTCCAATAGTTCGAGTTACAGATTGACGCTTAAGCTCTCGTGCAGAGCTTATTTCTTCATGAGTTGCTTGGCGCCATGACTGGTAGGGTTTTTCCATACGCTCTGAGAAGGCGTCATAATGTCCTTGCATGGTATCTACGAATAAATAATCTCTTTCTCGAATTTCTGATATTTTGGTTAGAATAGGATCATTTTCTGCAGGAAGTCTGATGATCTGAAGTTCACCAGAGGAAGACTCTTTTATGTGTGAGCCAAATGCTTCTGGTGAAAAATCACGGGCAAATCTTAAGCTGGAAATTGTAGATAATCTTCTTGCATCAACAGAAGATAATTCGTAGCGATATTGCACCAAATCGTTTGCTATGCTGTTAAATAGATTCTGGAAAGGATCACGGTAAAGCTCCATATTCTTCTTGTAAGCATAGTAGCCTACGCTCTGCGTATAGGTTTTGGTATACCAGAGTCGGTTGCTAATGTCTGATACGCTGACTTCTAAGGTTAATTTTTCACCATCAGAGCTAATGATCTCGCCTTCTACATATACATCCACAGTTGTTTCACGACTAGGAATCGATCGTACTGCTCCCCATACTGATGTTTTTTGAATGGTTGATGTTAGCTGGTTAGCCAAGAAAAGCCCTTCAGCATTACGCGCAGAAGAAGAGATTGCCGGGTTGCTGTTTTCTTGTGAGTCCTTAAGGGGAGACTTAAAAGGCAATACGGCAATATCAAGTGGATGTAGTCTTTCTGCTAAAGCAGGCTGCTGGTTAAGCGGCATAACGGCAGTGCTTGTGACTTTTTGAATACCGCAAGCAGTAAGCACCGGCACAGTTAAGGCAAGAAGGAAAAGGGCTACTGATGATTTTTTATGAACAAGCTGTAATTTCATAAACGTTTTTTAGTTACCCTGTTTGTATTTGCGGTATTCGGCCCAAAGCTTTTCTTGTAATTTGGGGTCTTTTTCTTTTGTTGCAGCTTCTCGTATTTGCCTTGCAACGATGTCATCGCTAGCACCATCTGTAATATCTACCGGGATGTCAGTGTCAGGCCGACCGCTAAGCAGACCACCCTGGCCCGGAATAGAAGCTCGATAGTTAGTGTTGCTGTTGTCGGCACCATTACTCTCGCTTCCATTTTCTCCTTCACTGCTAGCCTCAGTTCCCGAGGGCCTCTCTGAGATGCTGTTTGAGCTAAAGTTTTCGGCTTCTTCGATCGATTCAGAATTATTGTCACTCAGGGTGTCACTCAAGGCATCGCTTGACATCGCATCTTTTTCGGTTTTGATAACGGTGTTTTCAGAGGCAAGCATATTATCGAATGCGGTCATTGATTGTTCTAGCTTTGCATTTAAAATTGATATATTTTCTTCTTCAGTAGTTATGCTAGAGAGGACATGCCCCCTGTTTGATGTGTTCTGGTAGACTTGAGAAGGAATGACTCCTGGCGTGCTAGGCAAGACGATTTTTTCTGGCTGAGTAGCGGCAGATGAAGTCGATGTTGAGCTGGGACTGTTGCTAGCCGCCATACTTTCACACCCCCCTAACAATAAGATTATGACGCAACTCAGAATTGCATGCAGGGTAAAGAATACTCTTTGGCTACCTGGCTGTATCTGTTTAATTTTATTCATTTGGAAGTATAACTCGTATCGGAAAATCAGTTGCTAATTCCGGCACTCCATCTTTGAGGTGAGGCCTAAATTTTTTTGAACGAATAGTTTCTATAGCTCGCTCGCCATATTCATGTGTTTCTGTAGGATATATTTTTTGAATATTAAAATTAGTTGCGCTTCCCGCCGCAGTGACATTTACCAAAAGATCAACATAGTTGCCTGTTGATGGCGGAGTCGATTCTTGTCTTGGCTTGATAATTCCAGATCCCTGAGAGCCAAAGAAACTGTCGCGTCTTGGCAACATAGCGGGCCTAGAATATAGTCTGTCTAAGTCTTCTTTGTCTTCTTCGTTTCCAGCTACTATATTATAAGATTCTTTGTAAGCACCTAGCGCTAGTCGGTACTTTCCGAACAAGAGATACCAGTCACCCAAATTAGTTTGTCCTAAAGCTTTTTCTTTTTTTGTGGAATTATGATTTTCATTGAGTATTTTAAGTATCTGATCCTGTGCCAATCGGCCATGCTTAAAGTAAGCACCCCGGGCTTGGACTGTGTTTTTTGGAGCCATTGACCGGTAACCAAAGGGAGCAGATACTCCAAGTTCTCCAAAGTCAGGATATAGCTGCTGATGCGCAGACAGGTGAAAGCATGTTGTAGCTAAACTAGTTAATAACGACAATAGCTTAGTGCTAGATTCATCTTGATGCTCAGTGAGGATTCTAATGGCATCTGAATACAGCTGGAAGGCTATTTCAAGGTGATAGCCGTCATTACGGCTCCCAGTTTGAGAGTATGCATCAAGATTCCATTGACTTACTTCACTCATGAGGGATATGAGGTCTTTGCTGTTTTGGCCATAAGTTTCCAAATAGACCTGGAGTAACTGACCGTAAGTAATAGTTGCTTCGGTAATGTTTCCTTGACTGGCCTGACTGTCAATAATACCACGTAGTATCGCTTCTTGAGATAAGCCATACAGGCCATCATTAATTCGCTTGATGTAAAGTGCTTTTCTGTAGACGGCAGTTGCCTCATTTGGACGACGATTACTTTGAAGTATCTTTCCTAAATTATAAAGCATTTCTGATAAATTTGGACTGTAAGGGCCTTCTTCGCTTTCTTTTTGCTCGATAGCGAGAAGATGGTTATCAATAATTAGCTTAAACTCAGAGGGATCCTTGGCATCAATTTTCGTAGACTTTTTTGGCAAGTTATTTTGTTCTAGGTCATTCGTCACTAGATCTTTTTTTGTTTCAAATGCATCTAACGTAGTGCTGGAGGATACAGCTGCACTTGCAGCAAAAATCGTTACAGAATGGTACGAGAATAGAAAAATACATAAAATCAAGATACGTGTTAGATTCCCTGTAAAATTCATGTATTGTTGCTCGCTTTTAATTCTTGCCTTCATATGTTGATAGCGACAGATTATTCATTGCGGTATGTTCTTATTGGTATTATACAAAAGCTTAATATACTTCACCTATTAATCTATAGGTAGGGCTTAAGTGTAGCGTATTCTTTTTAAGAAACGAGGTAAAAGATAAATGTTTTTTGAGTTATGGAACGTGATGGCCCCGGTTTTTATTTGTACCGCCATAGGATATTGCTGGGCGCGATCTCTTACACCTTATTCGGCTAAATTTGTTAGTCGTATCGTTATGAATATTGGTGCACCATGCCTGGTTATTTCGACTATCAGTAAAGTTGAAGTTTCTGGACAAGAATTTTATGCGGTTGCTTTTGCAGCATTACTAATATTTCTAGGCACTGCAGTGCTTGGTATGTTGGCATTACGCATCTCGGGCGGCAGTATTCGCGCCTTGCTTCCAACAATGGTTTTTCCAAACAATGGCAATATGGGTTTGCCGTTGTGTTTGTTTGCATTTGGGGAGCAGGGCTTGGCTCTTGCCTTGGCTTTTTTTCTTGTGCAGATGGCAACATTGATGTCTGGCGGGGTAGCTCTGATGTCTCGCTCTAACAAAGGATTAAGGGCAGCACTTAAAGATTTGGCCTTCTTACCACTAGTTCATTCTATTATTATAGCAATTTTTCTATTGGGGGCAGGCATAACCCTGCCTGGTTGGATTGATTCTACTCTGGGATTACTGGGTGGACTGACTATCCCGCTGATGTTGATTACTTTGGGTGTCTCGCTTGCAAACCTGACCACTGCAGGCTGGGGTCGTAGTATGATATTTTCATTATTACGCATAGGTGGCGGATTCGCATTTGCTTGTATGGTTGTTCAAATACTAGGGCTCTCGGGAACAGCAAAACATGTTGTTCTATTGCAATCTATTA
>CAWUVO010000053.1:0-4823 GCA_963925965.1 uncultured Porticoccus sp.
GCCTGCTCTAGGCTATGATGTATAGGCGGAGACAAGACCAAATTTTCATCTGTACCAGCAGCACGTATGTTGGTCAATTGCTTAGCTTTTGTTGGGTTAACAGGCAGATCATTGCTACGAGCATGAAGGCCTATAACTTGCCCCTCATAAACTTCAGCGCCATGACCAAGAAAAAGGCGTCCGCGTTCTTGTAAATTGAATAGAGCGTACGCCAAAGTCTTTCCTCTCACCATTGAGACTAAAACGCCATTTTGGCGTTTAGCTAAATCTCCTTGCTTGGCTGGACCGTAACGATCAAAGATACTGGTCATTATGCCTGAACCACTGGTCATCGTTAGAAACTGCGAACGAAAACCAATTAGCCCACGAGAAGGCACTATGAACTCTAGGCGAACCCTTCCTTTCCCGTCCATCTCTATATTCCCAAGCTCAGCTCTACGCAGACCAAATTCTTCCATTACAGAGCCTTGGTGCTGTTCCTCAACATCAATAACTACCTGCTCGAACGGCTCAAAAATTTCACCATCAACTTCTTTCGTAATAACCTCTGGTCTTGACACTCCAAGCTCAAATCCCTCACGACGCATATTTTCAATCAAGACCGACAAATGCAACTCGCCGCGGCCAGAAACAACAAATTTATCTGGCGTATCGCCCTGCACCACCCTTAATGCAACATTATGAATTAATTCTTGCTCTAGACGCTCTTTTATATTGCGAGAAGTGACAAACTTTCCTTCAAGGCCAGCAAAAGGAGAATTATTTACCTGAAACGTCATGCTTACCGTTGGCTCATCAACTGTCAGAGGTGTCAAGGGTTCTGGATGATCTGGACTGCATATTGTGTCAGAAATATTGAGCTTATCGATGCCTGTGACACACACAATCTCACCCGCTTCCGCCTCAATAACATCTACACGCTCAAGACCACTATAACCCATAACTTGAAGCACTCTACCTTTGCGAGAGACTCCTTCGCTATCGACTATAACAATCTGCTCGTTAGGCTTTAATTTTCCACGAGTGATCCTACCCACACCAATAACGCCAACATAGCTATTATAGTCCAATGCACTGATTTGCATTTGCAGGGGGCCGTCTCTATTGACTGCCGGAGACTGAACTTTATCGACTATCATCTGCAAAAGAGGCGTCATGTCTTCTGCTAAAGATTCAGGCTCATAGCCAGCAACCCCATTCAAAGCAGAAGCAAATATTATAGGAAAGTCCATCTGTTCATCGGTAGCGCCCAATCGATCGAACAAATCGAACACCTGATCTACGACCCAGTGAGGCCTTGCTCCCGGGCGATCAACTTTATTTACAACCAAAATAGGATTTAATCCTTGCTCAAAAGCTTTCTGAGTAACAAACCGAGTTTGAGGCATTGGTCCATCTACAGCGTCCACCAATAATAAAACTGAATCAACCATTGAGAGTACACGCTCAACCTCTCCCCCAAAATCAGCATGTCCAGGGGTATCTACAATATTGATATTATATCCGTTCCACTTGAGAGCTGTATTTTTAGCAAGAATGGTTATGCCGCGCTCTCTTTCCTGATCGCTTGAATCCATTATTCGCTCTGAATTCATATCTTTTCGATCGAGGGTGCCCGATTGCTGAAGAAGCTTATCGACTAAAGTGGTTTTACCATGATCAACATGGGCAATAATGGCAATATTCCGAAGATTTTTGATCACAAGACTGATCCTAAGTTGGCAAAAAAACGGCATTATACTGATCTGGGCTATTTGGAGATAGCAAAATACATGAAAAAGCTCACTTTAGTTTGTTTAAACTTAAAATATGCCACCATAATTACAGTTAATGCTTACATCACATGCTGTAGAAATAACCCAAGCTAAATGGAAAAAATAAAGTGGTTTACAAAATATATCAATAAATGCACTATAAATGGTCTTAAACTGCCCTATAAATGATCTTTATGGTACTACCATGGTGCAATTATATTTTCTAGGACGCTATTATTGAACCCGTTGATTGAATCCGTTGGCCAATTATAGTATTGGCATAATTTTTGCTTTAGTAACTACTACTAGCAGGGGTAGCAATAAAAAATTACAGCTGATATCTAGAATAGAAAACCGCTAATGAAGCATTTTTATATTGTAGCTAGGCATACTTAAACTTGGAGGAACAAATGTCACAAACTAAAAAACTTATTACAGAAAGTGAAGCGCGCTGGGTAGATCTTCGCTTTACGGATACAAGAGGGAAAGAGCAGCATGTGTCTTTTCCATCTAAAGATGTAGATGACGAATTTTTTAAAGTCGGTAAAATGTTTGATGGTTCATCAATTGAAGGCTGGAAAGGTATAAATGAGTCAGACATGATCTTAATGCCTGATGATACAACGGCTATTCTGGATCCATTTACTGACGAAGCAACCATAATTATCCGTTGCGATATTATTGAGCCCTCTACCATGAAGTCCTATGATCGCGATCCTCGTTCTGTTGCAAAACGAGCCGAAGAATATCTAGCTACAACAGGATTAGGCGATACTGCATTCTTTGGTCCAGAGCCAGAATTCTTTGTTTTTGATGATGTCAAATGGGGCTCCAATATAAGCGGCTCTTTCTACAAAATTAATTCTGAAGAAGGGGCATGGTCTTCTGGTTCTGACTACTCAGACGGCAACATGGGTCATCGTCCCGGGGTCAAAGGGGGCTATTTTCCAGTGCCGCCAGTAGACAGCTTGCATGATCTTAGAACTGCAATGTGTTCAGCAATGGAGCAAATGGGGCTAGACATTGAAGTGCATCATCATGAGGTAGCTACGGCTGGGCAGTGCGAAATTGGAGTAAAATTTAACACTCTCGTCAAAAAAGCTGACGAAGTTCAAATTCTCAAATACTGTGTACATAATGTTGCTCACGCTTATGGAAAAACTGCGACATTTATGCCCAAACCTCTTGTTGGTGACAATGGTTCCGGTATGCACTGTCATCAATCTTTCTGGAAAAATGGCGAAAATGCTTTTGCAGGAAATGGCTATGCTGGATTAAGCGAAACTGCACTTTACTATATTGGCGGAATAATCAAGCATGCAAAAGCCTTGAATGCTTTTGCAAACGCGTCCACCAATTCTTATAAGCGCCTAATTCCAGGATTTGAAGCCCCAGTAATGCTTGCCTATTCAGCTCGAAATCGCTCAGCGGCACTACGCATTCCTTATGTTGATTCACCCAAAGGAAAGCGTGTAGAGCTCCGATTTGGCGACCCAACAGCAAATCCTTACTTAATGTTTGCCTCTATGCTTATGGCCGGGATTGACGGGGTCATAAACAAAATACACCCAGGTGAACCTGCAGATAAAGACCTTTATGACTTATCTCCAGAAGAAGGCGCCTTAATTCCACAAGTGGCCGGAAGCCTGAGGGAGGCTCTGGAGGCTCTGGACAATGACAGAGATTTCTTAACGAAAAGTGGTGTCTTTACGGATGAAATGATAGACGCCTACATTGAATTAAAAATGCAAGATGTATACCGCGTAGAACATACAACTCATCCAGTTGAATTTGATATGTATTACTCTGTTTAAAAACTGCAATCTGGCAGGTCGGGCTGAGAATTTTGACAGCCCGACCTGCTGGCTCTTAAGTAAAAAATAGCGGCATAAAAAACCAAATCTTTAGGGGGTTTTTCGTAATTTCTACTATTCGCTAATATGCAAGAAACCAAACTTATAGCCAGCTAAAATCATGAAAAAAAATAACTTACAGAATCTACTTCTAGACAATCTTAGCGTATCAGTTATCTTGTTAGACGAAAAGCTAACAGTTTCCTATTTAAATCCTTCAGCAGAAAACCTTCTCGATGCAAGCTTGAGTCGTATTGCTGGAGCACCAATATTAAATTTCTTACAGTCCGGCCAAAAATGCTCTTTAGGGGAAGTGGTACATTTATGTTCTTTGGATAAAGCATTGAAGGAGGTCCAGCCCTTTACGCAGAGAGAGGCCAGCCTGCAACTTTTAGATGGCCGTCACATCACTGTTGATCTTACTGCCTCCCCTATTGTCTGGGGCCAAGAGAAAATGCTTTTGTTGGAGCTGCAGCCAATAGAAAGGTTATTGCAACTAAGTAAAGAAAACGAGCTATTGTCTACACACGATGCTGCACGTAATATAGTCCGCGGCCTTGCGCATGAAATAAAAAACCCTCTCGGGGGGATTAAAGGTGCAGCGCAATTACTCTCCGATGATTTAAGCAACCAGCCAGAGCTTCTCGAGTTTACTGGCATCATCTCTAGTGAGACCGATCGTTTATGCAGCCTAGTCGATCGATTGCTTGGATCAAACACTCTACCTGAACTCTTGCCCACCAACATACATGAAGTACTTGAGTACATCGTCTCGCTGACAGAAAAAGAAACGCTGGGCTATATAGAGATAGAAAGAAACTACGATCCAAGTATTCCAGAAATCAATGGCGATAGAGGGCAGCTAATCCAGGCATTGTTAAATATTGCCCGTAATGCTGTCCAAGCATTAAAAAACAGCGCGCAAAAAACCCCAAAAATTTGGATAAAAACTCGTATTGAAAGGAACTTCACCATTAGAAGCGTCAGCTATAGAATGGTTTGCTGCGTTGAAATTATTGATAACGGCCCAGGCATACCAGAAGAGATCCTTGATAGTATTTTTTTTCCAATGATCAGTGGCAGAACAGAAGGCATTGGTCTTGGTTTATCGATCGCTCAGTCAGCTATTGATGTTCATCGCGGTCTTATTAGATGTGAAACTTCAGTCGATAAAACTACTTTTTATGTGTACTTACCCTTAGGCTAATAAAATGAA
>CAWUVO010000054.1:0-9198 GCA_963925965.1 uncultured Porticoccus sp.
TTGCTAAATCAGCCATCATTAATGTTTTGGATGATATTACTCGCTACCCTGATAGTAACGGCTACCACTTGAAGCAAAAACTGGCAGAAAAACTATCGGTGAAGCCCAATCAGCTAACCCTTGGGAATGGGTCAAATGACTTGCTTGAGCTGGTTGCAAAATCTTTTCTAGGGTTAAGCCATAGTGCTATTTTTTCTCAGCATGCTTTTTTAGTCTACAAGCTTGTAGTTGCTGCTCAAAATGCCAAATCAATTGTTGTGCCAGCTAAAAACTGGGGACACGATTTGCAGGCTATGTCTGATGCCATTGAAGGCGATACTCGTTTAATTTTTATAGCAAACCCCAATAATCCAACAGGAACTTATGTTGGGCTAGCGGAAATTAAAACCTTTATGGGGAGTATTCCTGAAAATGTATTAGTCGTTGTTGATGAGGCATATTTTGAGTATGTGGATGCCCCAGGGTATGAAACAGTATTGAGGCTGATCAATGAGCATCCTAATTTGCTGGTTACACGTACTTTTTCTAAGGCTTATGGGTTGGCTTCTTTGCGCATTGGCTACTCTGTTTCGCATTCAAGTATCGCAGAGATTTTAAATCGTGTACGGCAACCATTTAATGTAAATGGCTTGGCTTTGGCGGCAGCAACAGCAATACTTGGTGATCACGAATACCTACAAAAAAGTATTGAAATTAATCGCAATGGATACCAGCAATTGATCACTGGAATTAATGAATTGAACCTTAAATTTATACCCTCTGTTGGTAATTTTATTACGATAGAGACCCCAGGAAATGTCCATAGTTTGTATAAAAAACTACTTAAAAGGGGTGTTATTACTCGCATCATAGATGTGTACGAAATGCCAGATCATCTTCGTGTATCAATTGGAATGTATGAAGAAAATGAACGTTTTCTTGGCAGCCTAAAAGATTTGCTTGGCTCCAAAGGGGTGTGATCTATGGCAAAAAAAATAAAGCGTTTACTTGTGATTGGGTTAGGGTTGATTGGCGGTAGTTTGGCAAAAGCTGCCAAAAATCGTAATCTTTACGATCAAATCATAGGAATCTCTCACGATTACACAACGTTAGACGAGGCAATAAAAACAGGCATTATAGATAAGGCGGTAGAGAACATTGAAGATATTGCTACAGAGATGGGAAGCGGAGACCTCGTTGTTATTGCTGTCCCAACACTTGCAGTCCCAGCTGTTATCTCTCAACTTCAGCCATTACTGAGTGAGCTAGTAACAATTACAGATGTGGCAAGCGTAAAAGGCAGTGTAGTCGAAGCTGTTAATGAAGTTTATCGTTGTAGCCCTTCGCAATTTGTTCCCGGTCATCCTATTGCTGGCTCAGAGAAAAGCGGTATTGGGGCAGTTGATGCATTCTTATTTGAGAATCATCAAGTAATTTTAACTCCATCGCCTGACACTGGTTGTGATCATCTTGAGAGGGTCAGGAAATTGTGGATTGGAGTGGGCGCATCAGTCAGTGAAATGGAAGTAGTAGATCATGACGAAATTTTAGCGGCTACTAGTCATTTGCCTCATATATTGGCGTATGCCTTAGTGGATATGTTATCAGGCATGAGAAAAAACCAAGAAGTTTTTCGTTACGCTGCTGGAGGCTTTGGTGACTTTACTCGAATAGCTGCCAGCGACCCTGTTATGTGGCATGACGTAGTGATGGCAAACAAAAAAGCAATTACTTCTGCTCTAAGCGACTTAACCAAACATGTTGATCTCATCAAGCAGGCTATATTTCTTGGAGATAGCGAATATTTATTGGATGTTTTTACGCGCGCGCGTAAAACAAGGAACCATTTCGATCAAATGCGAGAAAATAAGAATTATTTGAAACCCATGGCTCAAACTGTTGATTACAGGGTGTCTCCAGGTGGCTGCATTAAAGGCAAGGTTGCGGTGCCTGGAGATAAGTCAATTTCTCATCGTGCTATTATTTTGGGTTCGATTGCTAGTGGTGTTACCAGCATATCAGGCTTTTTGGAAGGAGAGGACAGTTTAGCTACACTGCAAGCATTTCGAGATATGGGCGTTGTGATAAAGCGACCAGCCAAAGGATGTGTTGAGATACATGGGGTTGGATTAAACGGACTACAAGCCCCTCCTGGGCCTTTATATTTAGGTAATTCTGGCACATCTATGAGATTACTTTCTGGATTGCTGGCTGCTCAGTCGTTTGATGTGGTCTTGACAGGCGACGAGTCTTTATCAAAGCGACCAATGAAGCGCATAGTAAGCCCTTTGAGGAAAATGGGTGCAATGATTACAATGAATAAAAATGGGTTGCCACCTTTGAAAATAAAGGGTGGAGTCGATCTTAAAGCTATAGATTACAAGTTACCAATGGCAAGCGCTCAGGTCAAATCATGCATTTTATTGGCAGGGTTGTATGCGAAGGGCCAGACTTCCATGATAGAGTCAGTTGCCACACGTGATCACACAGAGCGAATGTTGGCAGGCTTTGGTTATCATGTCGACAGAAAGGGGCTTTCTGTAGGCCTGAGCGGCAAAGGGGAGTTAAAATCCACCATAATCAATGTGCCTGCAGATATCTCATCGGCAGCTTTTTATATGGTGGCTGCCTCTATTGCCCCAGGGTCAGATGTTATCTTGCCTCATGTTGGAGTAAATCCAACGAGAATTGGCGTAATAAATATTTTGCAAATGATGGGAGCTGATATAAGGCTCTCCAATAAAAAAGAAGTGAGCGGTGAGCCTGTCGCTGATATTCAAGTACGCTATGCTCCACTTCACGGAATTGAAATTCCGGTAGATCAGGTTGCCTTAGCTATTGATGAGTTTCCGGTATTGTTTGTGGCAGCAGCTTGCGCAACTGGAAGGACTATTCTCAGAGGTGCTTTAGAATTGCGAGTCAAAGAAAGTGATAGAATTCAGTCTATGGCAGATGGTTTGACCACATTAGGGATAGATGTAACAACCACACCAGATGGTATTGAAATCGAAGGTGGTTCAATTTTAGGTGGAGAGATAGACAGCAAAGACGATCATCGTATCGCGATGGCGTTTAGTATCGCGGCATTAAGAGCAAAAGAAATTATTGTGATACACAATTGCAACAATGTTGCTACATCATTCCCTGGTTTTGTCGAGCAAGCGAACAAGTCTGGATTGAGCATCAGTGAGGAGAAAAGATGACTGATCATGTGCCTATAATAACTGTAGATGGCCCAAGCGGCGCAGGAAAAGGGACTATTTGCCAATTAATGGCAAATAGGCTTGGGTTTCATTATCTTGATAGTGGTGCGCTTTATAGGTTGCTGGTATTGGCCGCTAGGCGTCATACTGTAGATCTAAGAAATGTTGAATCGCTAGTTGTACTGGCTGCTCATATGGATATTTATTTTAATATGAACAGTGAATTTGAGTCGCAGGTGATACTGGAGGGTGAGGATATATCTGCTCTTATCCGCGGTGAGGATATTGGTGCAGATGCCTCTACTATTGCAGCTCACATAGAGGTGAGGGCAGCGCTACTGAGCAGGCAGCGCGTTTTTGCTAAATCTCCCGGTCTTGTTGCAGATGGACGCGACATGGGCACTATTGTATTTCCTGATGCGGACGCTAAAATTTTTCTTACAGCAAATCCTGAAATTCGGGCTAAAAGACGACATAAGCAGTTGATGGATAAGGGTAAAGATGTTAGTCTTGCTTCCCTCATAGAGCAGGTAAAAGAGCGAGATGAGCGAGATATGACTCGTAAGTCTTCGCCAATGGTTCCTGCTCATGACGCTGTAATCATTGATAGCTCGCATATGAGTATTAATGGAGTATTAGAATTGGGTTTAGATGTTGCTAAAAAAAATGGCATACATTCCCAGTAAATAGCCAAGTATTTGCGGCAAATAACCAGAAAAAGCCACATTACTTTTTACTAACAACCCACATAACTGGTGATGTGGCTTATAGAACTAATGGTTCTATTCTTCCTATAGGTGTCCCGATGAACGCGAGTTTTGCAGAATTATTTGAAGAAAGTTTAAAAACAGTTGAAATGAAAGCCGGCTCGATTATAACCGGTGTTATTACTGATATTGATAAAGACTGGGTGACTATCCACACCGGTCTTAAGTCTGAAGGCGTTATTCCAAAGGAAGAGTTTTTTGACGATAACGGTGAAGTCACCATAGCCATTGGTGATGAAATACAAGTTTCTCTTGAGGCGGTAGAAGACGGGTTTGGCGTAACTAAATTGTCTAGAGAAAAGGCTCGAGCTGCTGAATCCTGGATTATCCTCGATGCTGCACTGAAAGCAGAAGAGGCAGTTATAGGAATTATAAGTGGTAAAGTGAAAGGTGGATTTACGGTTGAAGTCCAAGGTTTACGTGCATTTTTGCCAGGATCCCTTATAGATGTCCGTCCAATTCGTGACACCTCGCACCTAGAAAACAAACCGCTAGAATTCAAGGTCATAAAACTTGACCAGAAACGCAATAATGTTGTGGTATCTAGACGTGCCGTCATGGAACAAGTTAACACTGTTGAGCGTGATGAAATGCTTGCTAATCTTGAAGAAGGGGCCACGGTTAAAGGCTTGATTAAGAATCTTACAGATTACGGTGCTTTTGTTGATCTTGGTGGGATAGATGGCCTATTGCATATAACTGATATGTCTTGGAAGCGCATAAAGCATCCATCTGAAATAGTAAATGTTGGTGATGATGTCGATGTAAAAATATTGAAATTTGATCGTGAGCGCAACCGTGTATCCTTGGGCATGAAGCAAATGGGTGAAGATCCTTGGGCTGACATAACGGGGCGTTACCCGCAAGGTGCTCGGACCACCGCTACAGTTACCAACCTTACTGATTATGGTTGTTTTGCTGAACTAGAAGATGGGGTTGAGGGTCTTGTTCATGTATCTGAAATGGACTGGACTAATAAAAATATTCATCCATCTAAAGTGGTTCAGCTAGGCGACACAGTGGAAGTTATGATTCTGGATATCGATCAAGAGCGCCGTAGGATTTCTTTGGGCGTCAAGCAGTGCTTTATGAACCCTTGGGATGAGTTTGGAACAACAAATGAGAAAGGTGCCAAAATTACTGGTAACATTAAGTCTATAACTGATTTTGGTATCTTTATCGGATTAAATGGAGGCATTGATGGGCTGGTTCATCTTTCTGATATTTCATGGGATGAAATAGGTGAAGAGGCTGTCCGTAATTATAAAAAAGGAGACGAGGTGGAAACAGTCATCTTGTCTATAGACTCTGAAAGAGAGCGTATTTCTTTGGGCATCAAACAATTAATTGATGACCCTTTTTCTCGTTACGTGTCTGAATACGACAAAGGGGCAGTTGTTTTTGGTACTATTAAGGAAGTTAGTGCCAAAGAAGCGGTTATTCTTCTGAGTGATGGCGTTGAGGCGCAACTGAAAGCATCAGAGCTGTCGCAAGAAAAGGTAGATGATGCATCTAAAGTTCTGAAAGAGGGTGATGAGATAGAGACAAAAATTATCAATATAGATCGAAAGAATCGGATAATTTCTCTATCAGTCAAAGCCAAGGATGCAGAAGAGGAGAAAACTGCAATAAAAGAGCATAAAAAATCAGAAGTAGACAGTGTATCTCCAACTACTATAGGTGATTTGATTAAAGCTCAGATGGAAAACAAAGAGAGCTAACCCCATAAGCCAAGAGGTGGTAGAGATTGCTACCTCTTGTTTTGATTAAATTAATGCAATCACTAACCGTATAGAAATTTATGACAAAATCAGAACTAATAGAGTCTATTGCAAGTAAACAGGATCAGCTTACCCCAGTTGATGTAGATCTTGCTATTAAGATGATCTTGGAAAAAATGACCCAAACACTTTCTGTGAATGAAAGAATCGAAATAAGGGGTTTTGGTAGTTTTTGTCTGCATCACCGTGCTCCCCGTATTGGGAGAAACCCGAAGACAGGAGCAGCGGTAGAATTGGCTAGCAGGTCAGTACCGCACTTTAAGCCTGGCAAGGAGCTACGCGAAAGAGTTAACATTTCTTTATAAAATTTAATTCTGCTCAAATTATTTTTTAATCTTAAAACAGAGCCAGAAATATCTTTGTTGCAGTGGAAGGAAAAGCTTTCCTTTTGGGTTCTTTTTGGAGTTTTCGTGTCAGCACTAAAAAATATTTTATGGTTGCTCGTTACTTTTATCTCTGTCGCTTTGGGCGCCTGGATTGTCATTGATAATCCAGACCCAGCATCTTTCAAGGTTTTTGGCTTTGCAGCGAATACTTTACCCCTTGGGTTGTGGTTGCTTGGAAGCTTCTCGATAGGATGTATAACTTCGTTGCTGGTCACTTCTTCGACCCTGATTAGATTAAATTATAGATTGCGAAGAGCTGATAGACGGTATGTTAAGTTAAAATCCTTCATAGCAAACATCAAGGAAGAAAAATAATGAAGACTAGCGATTCAAAAATCATCGTTGCTCTTGATTATAGCGATACCAAAGACGTCATCAGGTTCGCTAATTCAGTTGCTCCATCACTTTGTAGGCTCAAGGTTGGCAAAGAACTGTTTGCTCATGCCGGCCCAAAAATTGTTTCAGATCTTATCAAAAAAGGTTTTGACGTTTTTCTTGATCTTAAGTTCCATGACATCCCCAATACGGTCTCTGGCGCTATTAGTGTTGCTGCAGATATGGGTGTCTGGATGACAGATGTCCATGCTTCTGGGGGAAAGAGGATGATGGAGGAAGCAAAAAATATATTAGAAAAAAATAATAGTGACATGCTGCTTGTTGCTGTGACAGTTTTAACTAGTTTTTCTAATGATGATTTAAGTGATACTGGCATTTGCTCGACCCCTGGAGAGCAAGCACTTCGACTCGCTGTTCTTGCCAAAAATTCAGGCATGGACGGTGTGGTTTCATCAGCTGGAGAAGCTAAAGAATTGCGCAAGGCTTGCGGCGAAGACTTTATTTTAGTCACTCCGGGTATACGCGCCATTGCAGCTAAGTCAGACGATCAGCGTCGAATTTTTACGCCCTCCGAGGCTATGGCTAACGGAAGTAGCTATTTGGTAGTCGGCCGTCCGATCACTCGGGCATTAAACCCTGCTGACGCGTTAAAACTCATAATTGATGAGATTTCATAAGTATTCTTTAGAGGCTCTCTTTTCTAAACCAGATCTCAAAGATCTATATGAAATATAGTACAGCCGACAGAGAGTGATGATGGGGAAATAAAAAAAGCGATCCTAAGATCGCTTAATAAGTGCACGTAAAAGCTAAATTTACATACATTTTTTATTTGGCTCCGCCTGCTGGGCTCGAACCAGCGACCCAATGATTAACAGTCATTTGCTCTACCAGCTGAGCTAAGGCGGATCGTTATGAGGCGGCTATCTTATATACCGACAAAGAGTGAGTCAACCCTAATTCCGCACCAACTTACAGGCACTTATAGCCTATAATAGAGCTAATTCCTCATCTTTTTAATATAAGGCTGCATTAGTGTCAAAATCATTTAATTTAGTAAGTCCTTATGTTCCAGCAGGAGATCAGCCTTTAGCGATTAAGCAGTTAATAGAAGGTCTTGAGACCGGGTTGGCCGCGCAAACATTGTTAGGTGTTACTGGATCAGGCAAGACCTTTACTATCGCGAATGTCATAGATAAAGTGCAGCGACCTACAATCGTCCTTGCTCACAATAAAACTTTAGCTGCCCAACTTTATGGGGAGTTTAGGGATTTTTTCCCTAATAATGCCGTTGAATACTTCGTATCTTATTATGATTACTATCAGCCAGAAGCTTATGTTCCATCGTCTGGTACTTTTATTGAAAAAGATGCTGCCGTTAATCAGCACATAGAACAAATGCGCCTATCAGCGACCAAAGCTTTGTTGGAGCGCAAGGATGTTATTGTTGTGGCTACAGTTTCATCTATTTATGGATTGGGGGATCCTGTCTCCTATATGAAAATGTTGCTTCACTTGGTCAGGGGAGATTCAATAGACCAGCGATCAATTTTGCGTCGTCTAGCTGAGCTGCAATATACGAGGAATGATGCTGTTTTTCAGCGCTCAACTTATCGTGTTCGCGGTGACGTCATTGATATATACCCTGCTGATTCTGCGCAGGAGGCAGTCAGAATAGAAACTTTCGATGATGTCGTTGAAAATATCTCATTATTTGATCCTTTAACTGGTGAAGTTTTAAGGCGCGTACCTCGAATAACGGTATATCCAAAGTCACATTATGTGACCCCTCGACAGGTGATACATGATTCTATTGATAAAATAAAAGAAGAACTTGCAGTGCGACTGGAACAGCTAAGATCTGCTCATAGATTAGTTGAGGAACAGAGGTTACGAGAACGGACTTGTTACGACATCGAAATGATGTCTGAGCTTGGTTACTGCAATGGTATTGAAAATTATTCTCGATATCTTTCTGGAAGAGGGCAAGGGGAGCCTCCTCCTACATTGTTCGACTACTTACCTAATGATGCTTTGCTGGTAGTTGATGAGTCACATGTAACCATTCCTCAGCTGGGGGCGATGTATAAAGGGGATCGTTCACGAAAGGAGACATTTGTAGAGTATGGCTTTCGTCTTCCCTCAGCGCTTGATAATCGGCCGCTAAGATTTGATGAATGGGAAAGTTTGGCTCCGCAAATGATTTTTGTTTCTGCTACTCCTAGTAGGTATGAGTCCGCCACTGAAGGGCAAATAGTTCGCCAGGTTGTTCGGCCTACTGGCTTGCTTGACCCTGAGATTTTTGTGCGACCGGCAGTCTCTCAGGTTGATGATGTATTGTTTGAGATTAATATATGCGTAGCGAAGCAACAAAGAATACTAATTACTGTATTAACCAAACGCATGGCTGAAGATTTTACTGATTACCTTAGTGATCATAATATTCGAGTGCGCTATCTTCATTCAGACATAGATACCGTAGAAAGAATAGAGATTATAAGGGATTTGCGTTTAGGAAAATTCGATGTGCTTGTGGGCATAAATTTATTAAGAGAAGGATTAGATATTCCAGAAGTGGCCTTAGTAGCTATTTTTGATGCTGACAAAGAGGGGTTCTTACGTTCAGAGCAGTCAATGATTCAAACAATTGGTCGAGCAGCAAGACACGTGGAAGGAAGAGCCATTCTTTATGCAGACAAAATAACCGGCTCAATGGATAGAGCTATAAAAGAAACGGAAAATCGTC
>CAWUVO010000055.1:0-13216 GCA_963925965.1 uncultured Porticoccus sp.
CCTGCAACATCAGTTTTTGCTTGGTCATCGATTTGTTCATAGCGGTAACGCATGTCACCGGTGATTTTGATTTTTTCTGCCCAGGCTAACTTCTTCTTACTCTTGCCTAGAGTTGCAGTGTATGTGTCCATGCTGTCAAGGCGTTTAGACAGTTGAGCCATCTGTGCTTTTAATTCCGCAATAGAATCTTCACTGTGAATACTACTACCGGCCATAGCAAAAGGGCTGAGGATTAGTGTTGTGATAGCTAAACAAAGTGCAGTATGTTTCATTTTATAGAGCTCCAATACTTTTTTATGTGTTGAGAATAAATTTTTAAGCCTGTTCTTGGCCGGTTTACAGTCTTAATAGGATTACAGCCAAAGCTGTTCTTCTATATAAACTATGTCGCCTATTATCGCGGACATATATTTCATTTTTATGACTATTTAAGGATTTAAGAATAGTTTCATTTTTTTATGGAACTTTTTTTATATAATAAAAATGAAATGCATTTTTAGTAGATTAGGGGAGGTATTTTGAGCTGTTCTATTATTAATGTAGGATATATAGTTGCTTTTTTGGTATACCTGAAAAAAGCGAAGGTGTAGAATTAGAAAAGTTTAATTCAGCAAACTAATTGCTATAACTATAAAAAATAATAATTAAAAAAATAATTTTTGGTTAACTTTGGGGGTTATTGAATGAAGCACACAGCGTTATTATTAGCTGGAGTATTGTTATCAGGCCAAGTATTTAGTGGTGGCGACCCTGAGTCGTCCAATGAAAATGTAGCTCCTGCATCATCTTATGGAAGTTCAAGCAATGGCTCTAATTATCAATCTGCAGCCCTTGATCAAAACCTTAATTTGGATTATTCCATCTATGATCCATGGGAAGGCTTTAACAGAAAGATCTTCTTTTTTAATGACACACTTGACACCTATGCATTTAAACCTCTAGCCAAGGGATATCGGTTTGTCACCCCAGATGTTGTGGAGGAGGGGTTTTCCCGTGTGTTCTCTAACCTGGGTGAGATTGTCAATATTGCTAATGATTTGTTGCAGGGTAAGTTCAAACAAGCCACCAATGATACTGGCCGATTCCTGATTAACAGCACCGTTGGCTTAGGTGGATTTTTTGATGTAGCGGACAATCTTGGGTTGCCAAAAAATGAAGGCGAAGATTTTGGTCAGACCTTAGGTTTTTACGGCGTTAAAGAGGGCCCATATTTAATGTTACCTATTTTTGGTCCCAGTACACTTCGTGATGCTCCATCAAGAGTAGTTGACCAATTACTTAATCCAATTTCTGAAATAGACGATATACCTGCTCGTAACGCTATATATGGTTCAGACGGGCTAGTGACTCGAGCTGACTTATTGAAAGCGGAAGCGCTTTTTAAGGGTGACAAGTATGCATTTTATCGCGATATCTACCTTCAACGTCGTAAATATTTAGTTGATGACGGAAAGGTAGAGGATGATTTTTAGTTCATTTATTTAGTGATATTCAAGCTTGCTAGCTCGAAATCAGGCAATTATTAATTTTATATGCCTGAATACCTGGATAACCTATGCCAACCAAAGACGATCTTTTTATTGTATCCGATAGTTTGGATAACTGTCGGATTTTAGAAGAGGACTTGGTTGATACGTGCTGGCAGGTAACTCAATTCGAAGACACCTCTAAAGCTGTAGCTGCTATTAAGAAAAAACGGCCTGCTGTAGTAGCTTTAGATTTGCCATTGGGCTTGATGCAAGATAAGTTTTTTGCCCTGCTAAGCCTAGACTTAACAACTGCTTATATAGTCATTTTGCCCGAAGTTAATCCCCGTGAAGTTGCAAAATTTTTCCATCAAAATGCTTCCGATGTCTTAGTTAAGCCTTTTGCTGAAAATCGCTTTCAGGAGGCAATAGAGCGTGCTTCTGAATTTAAAAGCTTGATCCGTCAAAATCTGGAATATCGTCAGCAGTTAGAGCAAGTTAATCGTGATTTGAATGATAGCTTGCGCCTTCTTGAGTTAGATCAAATTGCAGGGAGTCAGATTCAGAACAGCTTGCTACCAATCACCCCACTGCAAAAAGATAAGTATGAAATTGCTTACAGGATTTCTCCTTCGCTATATTTGAGTAGTGATTTTGTTGGGTACAATGTTTTATATGATCGCTATTTGGTTTTTTATGTCGCAGATGTATCAGGGCATGGATCATCCTCTGCTTTTCTTACTGTTCTGTTAAAATTTGTATTTAATCGCATCTTAAAGCGCCATAAAGCAAACAAAGACTTAGATGCTATGTCGATGGCTCCGAAGGGCTTTATTGAGCACATTAATAGACAAATTATGGCGCTTGGTCTGGATAAGCATTTGACTATTTTCGCCGGATCCCTCGATATGCAAAAAAATATCCTTCGTTATTCGGTAGCGTCACACATGCCTCTGCCGGTGCTTATTTCCAATGGTAGCGTCCAGACTCTAAAAGGGAGAGGCAAGCCTGTTGGTATCTTCAGCCAATGTAGCTGGAAAGTTCAGGAGATAGCATTGCCCGATAAGTTTTTGTTAGCTTTGGTTTCAGATGGTGTCCTTGAGCTTTTGCCTGGTAGATCACTCAAAGAGAAAGAAAAATTTATTTCCGATTCTATTTTTCAATCAGACGAGTCCATAGAGGATATTTGTGAAAGATTAGGTATCAATCAAGTGAAAGATGCGCCAGATGACGTCACTGTCTTAACTTTGCGGAAGGATGGATAGGTGACTCTCGGTAAAATTTTAGTATCACAAAGCGATCGTTCATATATTATTAAGCTTGTAGGGGATGTGCGAGTCACATTGTGCGCATCATTAAATAATTATATGGAAGTTATCTTTAAGTCTGAAAAAATTTCCGAAATAATAGTTGATATGGTCGATACCGAAGGAGCCGATAGTACAACTCTCGGTCTTCTTGCCAAGTTGGCTATTTATTCTAATGATAAGTTTAAGATACGCCCCATCGTTTTCTGCCCAGACGAAAGCCTTTATGAAACGCTTATGGTTATGGGGTTAGATGATGTATTTGAAATAGTGCAAAGTTTGCGATTAAGACTTGAGGATTACGAAGAGCTCCCTGTTGATGTCCCGTCAACTGTAGTGGATAGAACCAAGCAGCACGTCTTAGACGCACATCACTTACTGTCCTCTTTTAGTGAAAAAAATAAACATGAGTTTTTAGATTTAATTCAGACACTCGAAGAAGAAAGATAATTTTTTATAGTTCAACGGCACTACTTTTTAGCTTTTTGTTTGGTTTTTATAAAATCTGCATGAGGCACGTAAATGAGCTCTGCTATTCGTCGAATAATAGCCTCCTCATGCTTATCAAGTACCTCATCTGCAAAAGCGATTTGCCAAAGATTTTCAATTAAATCTTTTTTCTTTTCTGCATCAAATTGATCATTAATAAGGCGTGTAAACTGATAAAGTGAGGTGGCCTCATCAACCTCTTCCTTGGCGAGCTTTAAAAGCTGATCAATTTCATTCTCTTGTAGGTCAAATTGATGCTCGAATATTTTTTTAATGGCAGATAGTTCTTTGCCTGAAATTTTACGATCAATTACCATGACTTCTGCCATGAGTGCTGCCGCAGCTAGGTGTTGTTGGTGTTGTTCATCACCCATAGGGTCAGTAATTCTAGTCGTAAAAAATTGCCGAATGTTGTTGATCAATGATAAGGCTCCTTAAATTTATTGTGGCATGACATGGTTCAATGCTTCAAAAAGAATATCAATCCCAGCATTAGGGTAGTGAGCATTCTCGCTAATGTGTTGTCTAAATTTACGACCCCCGTGGAGTCCCTTATACAATCCAAGGAGATGTCGAGTCATATGGCTTAATTTAACTCCTGATGATAATTCATTTTCGAGGGTTTGAGCGAATTGTTCAATGACTTCTTTTCGTGTAACTTGAGGTCTTTTGCTTTGATATATTCTTTGATCAACTTCAGACAGAAGATAAGGATTCTGGTAAGCCTCTCGTCCCATCATCACACCATCAACATGTCTTAGTATATCTAAAGCATGGTCCAAAGTTTTTATTCCTCCATTGAGGATGACCTCAAGGCCTGGAAAGTCGCGCTTGAGTTGATATACGTGCTCATAATTCAAAGGGGGAATCTCTCGATTTTCTTTCGGACTTAGGCCTGTAAGCCAAGCTTTTCTAGCGTGAACAATGAATGTTTGGCACCCAGCATCAGCTATTGTGCCGACGAAGTCTGATAGGAATTGATAGCTTTCATTATCATCGACACCAATTCTATGCTTGATAGTAATCGGAGTGTCAGTAGTTTCTTTCATGGCTTTAAAACACTCGGCGACCAAGGGGGCATCTTTCATGAGTGCGGCACCAAAGTTGCCTGACTGAACTCGATCACTAGGACAGCCACAATTGAGGTTGACCTCATCGTATCCGTAGTCGTCAGCAAGCTTGACGCTTTGAGATAAAGCCTCTGGGTCGCTCCCTCCTAGCTGTAAGGCAATTGGATGTTCCGCTTTATCATAATGCAAATGACGCCTAGTATCTCCGTATATGAGCGCACCAGTTGTGATCATTTCTGTATAAAGCAGGGCATGCTTGCTCAGCAAACGATGAAAAAGACGACAGTAGCGATCGGTAAAATCCATCATTGGGGCAACAGAAAAACGCCTGTTTAGAAGGATCTCTGGCGGAGCTTCGATGGCATTCGTATCATTTGACATTGGATCTAGCCGTTGATTTTTGAAAGATGACATTATATCTGGAAATGTCTCCATATGGCTTTAATTACGGATACCTGTTGTATGAATTTTAACGATATGAAGAAATCATATGTTTTATGGGGATAACAAAGTGATTGAACAAATAAAAAAAGTATAATGGGCGTCAGTATGTTAATTTTTTATTAGCGAGATATCTGATGTCTATTCGTACACGAATTGCTCCATCGCCCACTGGCGATCCGCATGTAGGGACTGCTTACATAGCGCTCTTTAACTTATGCTTTGCTCGTAGCTCTGGTGGTGAATTTATTCTTCGCATAGAGGATACCGATCAAACTAGAAGCACATCTAGCTCGGAAAAAATGATTTTTGATTCTCTTAAATGGCTTGGTCTGGACTGGTCAGAAGGTCCTGATGTCGGGGGAAAATACGGCCCCTATCGTCAAAGTGAGCGACTAGACATATACCGTGATCATGCGATGGATCTCGTTAATAAGGGGCATGCTTTTTATTGCTTCGCTACGACTGATGAGCTTAGCCTTATGAGGCAAGACCAGATGTCTCGGGGCGAAATGCCAAAGTATGATGGAAGGGGTCTCAAGCTATCTGATTTAGAGGTCCAGGAAAAATTAATTCGAAGTGAACCTTATGTTATTAGACTAAAGGTTCCCGAGGAGGGCGACTGTCAATTTGTTGATCTTTTGAGAGGTGAAATCGTTATCCCTTGGTCTCAGATTGATATGCAGGTTTTGCTAAAGACTGACGGCATGCCTACATATCATCTGGCAAATGTAGTTGATGATCACTTAATGGAAATTAGTCATGTGATACGCGGCGAAGAATGGATTAACTCAACACCAAAGCACTTGCTACTCTACCGTTATTTTAATTGGGATATGCCTCAATTCTGCCATCTCCCTCTGCTAAGAAACGCAGATAAGAGCAAGCTCAGTAAGCGCAAAAATCCTACCAGTATTAATTTTTACAAAGAGATGGGCTATTTGCCCGAGGCAATCTTAAATTACCTTGGAAGGATGGGCTGGTCCATGCCAAACCAGGAAGAGAAATTTACACTGCAGCAAATGCTAGATAACTTTGATATTACTCAGGTTCATTTAGGTGGACCTATATTTGATGCGGAAAAATTAGATTGGCTAAATGGATGCTGGATTCGTGAAGAGCTAAGTGATGCTGAGTTTGGCGATCGTGTTGCTGAGTGGGCCTTCAATAAAAACCACCTTTCAAGGATGATTCCTTTAGTAAAAGAAAGGGTTGAGAAATTTTCTGATGTTGTCCCCATGCTGAGCTTCATGTTTTCTGGTATGCCGATTCTTCAGGAGGCGAGCTTTGAACATAAAAAACTTGACAATGAGTCTGTGCGCCAAATATTGCAATACAGTAGTTGGCATTTAGATACAGTAACTGAATGGACGCGAGACAATTTGTATCAAAAGTTGAATCAAATTGCAGTTTCACTTAACCTAAAATTAAAAGATTTCTTGTTCCCATTGTTCATAGGAGTAGTCGGTGCTCCTTCTGGCCCACCATTATTTGACGTGATGTCTATTTTGGGCCCAGATATTGTGCGCGCTCGATTAAGAAGTGCTTTGGTTGCTGCTGGAGGCGCGTCAAAGAAACAACTTAAGCAGTGGGAGAGTGATTACCGTCAGCAAGCTAAGTAGTTTCAGCAGCGACAGGGTTTTGACTTGACAGTCATATAGGTCATCCTTAAACTTGCGATCTTTTTTATGGGGCCTTAGCTCAGCTGGGAGAGCGCAACACTGGCAGTGTTGAGGTCAGCGGTTCGATCCCGCTAGGCTCCACCATTTATAAAAATATAAATAAAATCAAGGGTTTAGTGTTAGGATTAAGCCCCTGTTTGTAGGTAGATTATTTTTAAAGCTAGGAAACTAGCAGTCAGTTCTGGAGAAGATGCTGATGTGAGTGGGCAAATATTATTTCCTCGCAAGTGAACCTAAATTACATATTGCTTAGAGGCGCGCATAGATTTATTCTGCGAATGAGGTCACTATTTCAGTCTAGCTCAAAGTAGGACGCCATAAATATTAGCTCAACAGCTGAGGAAATTTCTCAAGCTGAGGTAGTCTGGTAAAAATCAACCTCCTCTGCCCTATACTAACTATAGCCCTTACAGCTTAGGGTCACCAGACCAAATTTTAGTATCTCCTAATGAAATATCATTTATCATTAGGAAGGCAAAAAAACTGTAGTTTATCTACAGCCTTTTTAATGAGCCAAGATTTACTTTCTACTACTATGCAGGATAGCTTCGTTTATCGTAACCAGTATAATGTTGACGCGGTCTGCCAATTCTATAGGGACTGCTGAGCATCTCATTCCAGTGAGCAGTCCACCCAACAGTGCGGCCAGTAGCAAAAATTACCGTAAACATCTCTGGAGGGATTCCGATCGCTTTCATGATAATTCCCGAATAAAAATCAACATTCGGGTAGAGTTTTTTCTCAACAAAATATTCATCATCTAATGCTATTCTCTCTAAGCGCTTGGCAATTTTTAACAGAGGGTCATTTTCTAGGCCAAGTTCGGCCAGCACTTCATCACAACTGACCTTCATAACTTTAGCTCTGGGATCAAAGTTTTTGTAGACTCGATGCCCAAATCCCATAAGACGGAATGGATCTTCTTTATCTTTAGCTCTAAGAATAAAGCTTTCAATATGTTTTTCATCGCCAATTTCCCCTAGCATTTCAAGCACTGCTTGGTTTGCGCCGCCATGAGCGGGACCCCAGAGCGCAGCGATACCGCTAGCTATGCATGCATAAGGGTTGGCTCCAGTAGAGCCAGAGAGACGAACCGTAGATGTAGATGCATTTTGTTCATGGTCTGCATGAAGTAAAAAAATTAAATCCATCGCTTTTGCTAGCACTGGACTGATAGTACTTTTTTCTCCAGCAGCGCCAAACATCATGTTTAAGAAGTTTTCAGCATAACCAAGACGATCATCTGTGGCCACAAAGGGCTGATCAATAAAATGCCGGTGACACATAGCAGCCAAGATTGGCATTTTTGCTACTAGTCTGTGGATGGTAAGCATCCGGTCTTCTGTGTTGGTGATGTCGGTATTCGAGTTGTATGTTGCTGACATAGCCGCTACAACTGTACATAGCATTGCCATAGGGTGAGAACCCTTGGGAAATCCTTTGAGTAATTGTTCGGTTGAACCATCTACATTGCGGTGCTTCTGTATGGCGCTTAGGAATTTTTCTTTTTCTGAACTCGTTGGAAGTTCTCCATTAATTAAAAGGAAGCAAGTTTCAAGAAAATCTGATTTTTCTGCGAGCTCTTCAATGGGATATCCGCGATGAAGAAGAACACCTTTATCGCCGTCAATGAATGTAATTTTTGACTCACAAGCGGCTGTAGCACCAAAGCCTAAATCTAAAGTAAAGCACCCAGTTTCGGGTATCTTGGCTATGTCTATTACGTTTTGTCCGATCGTGCTGTCTAGAACTGGCAACTCTATAGCGCCATCTGAATGTTTGGCTGACAGGTAAAAATTCTTGCTGCTCATTGGGCTCTCCTACGATATTTTAAATCAAGGCTTGCCAGCAACAAAGTGCTTAGCAATAAAAATATAGTGCGAAACTATAGCGCGCTCCGCTAATTTGTCAATTTTAGGTTCAAATTAATTTTATGAATAGCGAGTATTGTATAGCATATCTCCATTGTAAGAGGAGAACATTATACATATAATTGCCGACCAACCGAGTTCGTTAAGATAGCCATTCAGCAACGCTTACTGAACTCATTGAGCTTACAAACTTTTTTGCTTGTATTCTGGATTTCCAGACAAGTAATTTTAAGGTACAGATTATTGTGAATAAAAAAAGACCTGTTAACTTAGATATCGGAACAATACATCTTCCCATTACTGCTTATGTATCGATTCTTCATAGAATCTCCGGAGTTATCTTATTTGCCGTTGTTGCACTTTTCCTGTGGATGTTGGATGCAAGCTTATCATCTGAAAAGGACTTTAATTCACTCAAAGAGTGCATGACCAGCCTGATCCCTCAGATTGTTATTTGGTTATCATTGGCCGCTTTAGCCTATCATTTGGTGGCAGGTTTGCGGCATATAGTCATGGACTTTGGTTTTGGCGAAACACTAAAGGGTGGGCAACTAGGAGCTAAGATAGTTTTAATCCTTTCAGCCTTGCTTATTATTTTGGCGGGAGTTTGGATATGGGTGTAATAACAAATATTACAAGTTTTAGCCGTAATGGCCTATCTGATTGGCTATTACAGCGTGTTACAGCGGTTATAATTACAGTATATATCTGTTTTATAACATTTTATTTTTTAACTCAACCGAATTTAGATTATGGTCAGTGGCGAGACTTGAATGGACTGCTTTCAATGAAGGTGCTGAATGTTCTGACAGTGGTGTCTATTGCAATCCATTCTTGGATTGGTCTTTGGGGTGTGCTGACCGACTATGTAACCGTGCGGTTGCTTGGCCCAAAAGCAACATTTTTACGTGTTCTATTTCAAGTAGGCATGATCACAATAACGTTGATCTACCTTATCTGGGCGCTTGATATAGTTTGGGGAATTTAAAGACATGAGCACTAAAATGAAAACTATTTCTTTCGACGGACTTATTATTGGCGGTGGTGGTGCTGGAATGCGTGCCGCCCTACAGCTATCTCAGTCTGGTTACAAAACAGCAGTAATAAGTAAAGTTTTTCCAACTCGCTCACATACAGTCTCTGCTCAGGGTGGTATTACGTGCGCTATTGCTAGCGATGATCCCAATGATGATTGGAGATGGCACATGTATGATACGGTCAAAGGTTCTGATTACATCGGTGATCAGGATGCTATTGAGTATATGTGTTCAGTTGGTCCTCAGGCGGTGTTTGAGCTTGATCATATGGGTTTACCATTTTCTCGAACTGAAGAAGGGCGCATCTATCAGCGTCCTTTCGGGGGTCAGTCTAAGGATTTTGGTGCAGGGGGTCAGGCAGCTAGGACTTGTGCTGCTGCAGATCGAACAGGCCATGCTCTTTTACACACCCTTTATCAAAACAACATTAAAAACGAAACAGTATTTTTTAATGAGTGGTATGCGGTTGATTTGGTAAAGAATGACGACAATGCTGTTGTTGGTGTGATTGCTATAGACATAGAGACTGGTGAAACGGTATTTGTTAAGTCAAGCGCGACTGTTATGGCTACTGGTGGAGCTGGCCGTATTTATGCATCTACAACTAATGCTCATATTTGTACTGGTGACGGGATTGGTATGGCTCTTAGAGCAGACTTTCCAGTGCAGGATATGGAGATGTGGCAGTTTCATCCCACTGGAATTTATGGAGCAGGCACTCTAGTGACTGAAGGTTGCAGGGGTGAGGGCGGCTATCTGATCAATAAAGATGGAGAGCGCTTCATGGAACGGTATGCTCCAAATGTTAAAGATCTTGCAGGGCGTGATGTTGTTGCTCGCTCTATGGTTCTTGAGATACTCGAGGGTCGAGGTTGCGGAAAAAATGGCGATCATGTGTTGTTAAAATTAAACCATCTTGGAGAGGATGTGCTAGAAAGTCGTTTGCCAGGAATATGTGAGCTCTCAAGAACATTTGCGCATGTAGATCCAGTCAAAGAGCCTATTCCTGTTGTCCCTACCTGTCATTATATGATGGGAGGGATCCCAACAAACGTTGATGGCCAAGCATTGACGCTTGATGCAGCAGGCAATCCTGAAGCCATTGAGGGCTTGTATGCCTGCGGAGAAGCAGCGTGCGTCTCTGTTCATGGAGCCAATCGATTAGGCGGAAACTCTTTACTTGATTTGGTAGTGTTTGGAAGAGCATCAGGCCTGTTTATCGAAAAGGCTCTTCGTGAAGGCATTAAGCTGACCGATCCAACGGAAGAAAATGTTAATACTGCTATGAAAAGATTGAATGCAATTAATAGCGGTAACAAGGATGGGGAGCCTGCAGGTGTGTTGCGTGTTGAGCTGCAAAAGATCATGCAGAATTATTTTGGCGTTTTTCGTCGAGGCGACTATATGCAGGAAGGCATTGAGCAGCTAAAAGCTTTACGAGTTCGCATAGAAAATGCTCGTCTAGATGACACTAGTAATGTTTATAATACTGCACGTATTGAGGTGCTAGAGCTGCATAACTTACTAGAAGTGGCTGAGGCTACTGCTATTACTGCAGAATGGCGCAAAGAAAGTCGTGGGGCTCATGCTAGAGAAGATTTTTCTGAACGTGATGATGAGAACTGGTTATGCCATTCTATGTACTTTCCTGAAGACAAGCATGTAGACAAAAGAAAGGTAAATTTTTCACCCAAGACTATGGACGCTTTCGCACCGAAAGCCCGCGTGTACTAACTAAATAAGGATTTATTGTATTATGTTGAAAGTAAGTATTTATCGATATAATCCTGAGGTAGATGAAGCGCCTTATATGCAGGATTATGACTTTGACACCCAAGGGGAGGATCTTATGGTGCTTGATGTGCTTGGCATGTTGAAAGCTAAAGATTCTTCTATTTCCTACCGTCGATCTTGTCGTGAGGGCGTGTGCGGGTCTGATGGTATGAATATTAATGGTAAGAATGGACTGGCTTGCATAACTCCTTTATCTGAGTGTTTAAAAGGTAACAAGCTAGTGCTTCGTCCATTGCCGGGCTTGCCCGTAATTCGTGACCTTGTTATAGACATGAGTCAGTTTTATGCTCAGTATGAGAAAATTCAACCTTACTTGGTTAACAATCAGCCTGCACCAAGTATAGAAAGACTACAGTCTCAAGAGGATCGTGCGAAACTAGACGGGCTGTATGAATGTATACTTTGCGCTTGCTGCTCAACAAGTTGTCCCTCGTTTTGGTGGAACCCCGAAAAATTTATTGGTCCTGCCGGGCTCCTGCAAGCCTATCGCTTCTTAGCAGATACAAGGGACACCGATACAGAAAATAGACTAGCTAATCTCGAAGACCCATTTAGCGTATTTCGTTGTCATGGAATTCAGAACTGTGTTGCAGTTTGTCCAAAAGGATTAAATCCGACCAGAGCAATTGGACATATTCGCAATATGTTGTTGAGAAGTGCTACTTAGATATATTATCTAAGCTCATTAAAGATTTTGAAGCAGTGATCCCTGTGATTGCGTGTTGCTAAAGAGAAGGAAAACTAGATGCCTGAAAGCATCATGCAGCAATTTTTAGATAGCTCCTATCTGTCTGGTGGAAATGCCGCATATATAGAAGATCTATATGATACTTATCTTTACGACCCAAGTAGCGTTGCTGATCAGTGGCGCTCATTTTTTGACACTCTTCCTCGCGTGAATGAACAAAGTGCACCTGATGTGTCGCATGCCACTATTATGGCTCACTTTGAGCAAATAGGCAGGCGCAGATCTCGACCCATGGCTAATCCAAGCTCGGGCGGTGAGAATATTGAACATGAGCGCAAACAAGTAAAGGTTCTTCAGCTCATCATTTCGCATAGAAATAGAGGCCATCAGAAAGCACAGCTAGACCCCTTGGGTTTATGGTCTCGTGATAAGGCGCCAGATCTAGAACTTTCTTTTCACGGGCTAACAGATGCTGATCTGGATACAACCTTTCAGTCTGGAATGTTATTTTTTGGCAAAGAAGAGGCGACTCTAAGGGAAATTATTTCAGGCCTAGAAGAGACCTATTGTCGTCATGTGGGTGTAGAGCACGGACATGTTATAGATTTGGCAGAAAAGCGATGGCTGCAGCAGCGTTTCGAAAGTGCTAGGTCTAGACCTAACTACGATGACGACATGCGTAAATATGTGTTGCAGAGATTGACAGCAGCAGAAGGGCTAGAGAAACATTTGGATTCAAAATATCCCGGAACAAAACGTTTTGGTTTAGAGGGTGGTGAATCTATGATTCCCATGCTGGACGGAATAATACAGCGCGCCGGTGAGTATGGCGCAAAAGAAATCGTTCTCACTATGGCGCATAGAGGCCGCCTGAATGTCCTGGTTAACGTTCTTGGAAAAAATCCTTCAGATTTGTTTGCTGAATTTGAGGGGAAAAGGCATGTAGATACATCTGGCGATGTTAAATACCATCAGGGATTTTCGTCGGATGTGATGACTCCTGGGGGAAAAGTTCATTTAGCTTTGATGTTTAATCCTTCTCATTTGGAAATTGCAGCACCAGTAGCTGAAGGTTCCGCCAGAGCTCGACAGGATCGTCGCGAAGACACCGAGGGCAATGAAGTTCTTCCAATAGTAATTCATGGTGACGCTGCTTTTGCAGGACAGGGCGTCGTTATGGAAACATTTCAGATGTCACAGTTAAGAGGCTACAAAACTGGTGGCACAGTCCATGTGGTCATTAATAATCAGGTTGGTTTCACAACCAGCATCAAGGAGGATGCCAGATCAACCGAGTATTGCACTGATATAGCAAAAATGGTTCAGGCTCCCATTATTCATGTCAATGCTGATGATCCAGATGCGGTGATG
>CAWUVO010000056.1:0-13397 GCA_963925965.1 uncultured Porticoccus sp.
CTTTCAATAAGTCAGCTCGAGTCACCAACCCATCTGTGCCATACAAGGCGTTACGGAAAGGTATGTCGTCTATTTCAGAAATTGGATTAATTAATTGATCAACCACTCTTGATGGAGCATCACGAAGTGTGCTGGGGCCAAAAATAGGTAATATTAAATACGGACCTTGTTTAACGCCGTAAAAACCTAAGGTCTGGCCAAAATCTTCACCTTCATTTTTTGGCAACCCAAGATTGTCTGCTACATCAAAAAATCCAACTAGGCCAACGGTGCTATTAATCAGGAATCGGCCAGTATCATTGGTGGCTTGCTTAAATTTACCCTGCAACAAATCATTAGCGATATTGACGATCTCACCCAAATTAGAGAACACACGGGAAAATCCCTCTTCCATAGGATCCGGGGTGATAAACCGATATCCCTTTGCTAGAGGTTTAAATGCATAGGTATCAAGAGTGTCATTAAAAGCAAAGATCTTCCTGTTAAATCCTTCCCATGGATCATAGATGGAGTAATCTAAATTAAGGTTTTGATTAAGAGCTGCAGATTCGTAGCTAGATTCATTACCTGAACTTTCATAATAAGATGATACAGGAGCCACGCTTCCATTAGATGACTCAGGATCACCACCACTAAATACTTGGCCTGATAACAGGGCTCCGGCTAACAACAGCGCTGTGTGCTTCATTCAATAACTCCCAATGTTAATCAAAAATTTTATAGTTACAGCAACTTAGCTTGCTGAGATATATTTCTTTAATTCTACACCTTAGATTTTTTCAGGTATAGCAGAAGAGTAACTTATATACTCTACTTTAATGGCAAAACAACTCAAAACAACTCAAAAAAAAGTAAAATACTTCTCTCTGAGTTCACTAAAAATGCATTTCATTTCTATTATATAAAAAAAGTTCCATAAAAAATTAAATTATTCTTAAATTCCCAATTTGTCATAGAAATGAAATATATGTCCGCGACAATAAGCCACATAGTTTACATAGAAAAGCAACTTTAGTTGCAGTCCTATTGAGACTTTAAACTGCCTAAGAATAGGCTTAAAAATTTACTCTCAACACATAAAAAAGTATTGGAGTTTTAAAATATGAAACGTACTGCACTTTGTTTAGCTATCACAGCGTTAACCCTCAGCCCTTTTGCTATGGCCGGTAGTAGTATTCATAGTGAAGATTCTATTGCAGAACTAAAAGCACAAATGGCTGCACTATCTAAACGCCTTGACAATATGGACACATACACTGCCACTCTAGGAAAATCTAAGAAAAATTTAGCCTGGGCAGAAAAAATTAAAATCACCGGTGACATGCGTTACCGCTACGAACAAATCGATGACCAAGCAAAAACTGATGTTGCAGGAAAAGATGATCGTAACCGTTCACGCATACGTGCGCGCTTTGGCATCACGGCACAAATATCAGATGACGTAACAGCAGGTATTGCATTAGCAACAGGTACAGCTGGAGGAGATCCTGTCTCATCCAACGAAACCTTAGGTGGAGCAAACGCTGACAAAGGTATCGCGCTTGATCAAGGTTACATTGCATGGAAATTTTATGACAACATGACTTTGACTGCTGGTAAAACAAAAGTGCCCTATTTTAAACCAGGAAAAAGTGGCCTAATCTTTGATGGCGACCTAAGACCAGAAGGTGCACACCTTAAGTATGATAATAAGACATTATTTGCCACCGTGGGTTACAACTTCATGAACAGTGATGATGGCTCAAGTGGTAACAATGATATCATAGAGACTTATGGTGCACAGGCAGGCTATAGGGGCGCGCTATCAAAAAGCACTAAATTTACTGTCGGTTTAGGTTACTACAACCTGCCACTTCAAGGTAGCGCTTTTCAGGTTGGTGACAACACAAAAGGTTTCGGTAACACAGAAGACGGCGTTAGCAACACCTATCTTTATGACTACGAAATCAGCCAAGTGTTTGCTGAAGTTAAAACAGAAATTGCTGGCGTGAAGACTACCTTCTACGGCGATTATGTTAATAATGATGACGCCAAAGAAGACACTGGTTATGTCTTCGGAGTTAAAGCTGGTAGCGTGAAAAACAAGGGTGACTTCGCAGCTGGTTACGCCTACCAAGACCTTGAAGCTGATGCTGTAATGGGCGGACATACTGATTCAGATTTTGGTGGTGGCGGATCGGATACCAAAGGCTCAAAAATCAGTGCAGCACTAGGTTTGAGCAAGAATACACAATTGGCAATAACTTACTTTGATACAGAGTACGGCGGCGCTAATGGTACAACTAATTATGACTACGATCGTATTCAAGTTGATCTAAAAACCAAGTTCTAGTTGATTAAAGCCTATCTAATAGGCTTGACAGCTACAGAGATAAAAAGCGGCTCTTTTGAGCCGCTTTTTTATGCCTACGAATGAACGGCAATGGGTATGCAGTACGGCGCCTTTAAATCAAGCTTTGTAGTTTTTTCCAATGAAGGTCAATCCGCTTTCTTGAAACTGGGACAGCAGTCTTTAAGGTTTGAGAAAACAAAGACACCCGATACTCCTGAAGCAGGAAGCGATGCTCCCAAACCTCAACTATAACAGCTACAGATAGCTCCTCCATCAATAGATTTTCGGCTATCCGGCGATCTTCCAAACCTTGCAGCTCTGCCATCCGGCTCTGCTCTTTAGCAGTATTTTGAGGTAATTTCTCCAAACGAACCAGAATCGACTTCAAGTATCGATGATATTGGCGTAACAGTTTCATTGGTGTCTGAAATAGAAATCCGTCACAAAAAAGCATATTGAGCTGTCGCTCAATATCTTGAGCGGTATCCATATAAGACAGGCTATGGTTTTTCATCTCTCGTCGAATATCAGCCATCAACGAAACCCAAGGCGACACCATTGCATCGAGTTCATTAGCTGCTGAGATAACCTTATTTTTTCCTTCTGCATGCCTAGATTCAAACTCAGATTTATTTCTGGGTATTGCCTGACCTTCAAGAAAACTTAAAAAATAAGCTTTATCTATTATCTGCTGAATCAACCCCTCTTTCCCCCCAAGCCCAGCCAATTTTAATTGAAGATCCATTCCATTCAACAAGCCTTTTCTAAGGTACTTCACTGAGGTCGAATTTATGGCTTGGTATAACCGGGTCAACCCATGCAATGTCTTGTTCATCGCTAATTCTTGATTATCGAGCAAGGTTAAATTGATTATTTTTTTTTCAACAACCAACGCAGGATAGGTGCGAATGGTGAGGCCTTTTTGAAGGATTAAATACACCTCTGGCAAGTCTTCAAATTCCCAATTTTTCAGGTCTTTCTTCTCAATCGTATCAGTTGTCGCTCGAGCGAGCGTATCAGATATTTTTCCTCGATACTGCATTTTCAGATCCACCAAATCCTTGCTCACGGCAAGAATGCAAGAAGACTCATCGATTAACTCAAAATTAATACGATGAATGTTCTCTAAATATGTCTGATTCCAGTCGTCAGGCTGTATATCAACACCAGTTTGTAATTTAAGATGGGCGCCTAACGCTTCAGTCAACTTGACATTTGAAGACTGCAGCGAATCCAAAGCTTTGTCCGCATAGTCAGGAACAGGCACAAAATTTTTACGAATAGGCTTAGGCAAGCCTCTAATAAGAGCGATGCATTTATCACGGAGCATTCCAGGCACAAGCCAATCAAAAAGATGCATCGGTGCTTGATGCAACACACTAACTGGCACCGTAACAGTCACTCCATCTTTAACGTGTCCAGGCTCAAAATGATAGGACACGAGGTATAAGACACCATCCCACTCAATAGTGTCTGGAAATTCAGAGATATCGGGGTGATCATGACTATCCTGGCTCAATAAATCGGCGCTCATGTGCAAAAACTTTGAAGAGCGCTCCTCCAGTGCCTGCTCTTTTATTTTGCGCCAAGCCTCGAACCCAGACAAAGTCACTATATCTTCAGGAATTAAGCGGTCGTAAAAATCAAATATGACCGAATCATCCACCAATATATCCCTGCGACGAGTCCTAGACTCAATACTCAGCAGGCTGTCTTGAAGATTAAGATTGTGAGCAAAAAACTCCCCTTTTCCCCGGTAACCACCTTCTACCAAGGCAGCACGAATAAATATCTCTCGTGAAACTGCTGGATCGATCTTCCCGTAAGCACAGCGTTTTTTGTCTACTATCAGTAAGCCATATAGCGTCTGTTTTTCGTAAGCCATCACCTGGCCATTACGGATACTGTAATGTGGCTCACTATAGGTTTTTTTGACCAGATGAGCAGCCAGACTAGGCAGCCAGCTTGGGTCTATTTTTGCATTGTGATGGCTAAATAGTCTTGAGGTCTCAATCATCTCTGCAGCCATCAACCATGGAGGTGGAGCTTTACTGACAGGCGAGCCAGGGAACACATAAAACTTACGATTTCTCGTGCCAGTAAATTCTTTGCTAATTTTTTCCTGCTTTTTTTCTGTGCATTCACCTTCAACAGCTACTCGTCGACAGCCAATTTGGCCCAATAAGCCGTGCAGCAAGGACTTGTGGATAGCCTCGTAACCTGCAGGCTGAGGATTTTCTTTTATTTTTAGCTCACGACATATGCCATGAAGCTGATGGTGCAACTCTCGCCATTCACGCATTCTTAGAGGAGAAACAAAATTTTGACGGCAATACCTATCAAATTGACTCCTGCTTAAGTCTTGTCGTTGCTCCTCAAAGTGTCTCCATAAATTAACTAAAGTGCTGAAATCAGACTCCTTGTCTTTCCACTGTCGGTGCTTTAGATCTGCAGCCTCCTGTTTATCCGGTGGTCTGTCCCGGGGATCTTGAACACTCAATGCTGAAATGATAATTAGAACTTCTTTGAGGGCCCCTTCATCCTCTGCAGCTAGGAGCATTCTTCCTAATTTAGGATCTGTCGGAATTCTGCATAACTTTCGACCTATCTCAGTTAATCCGGACTGTTTAGTTACGGCCTGCAATTCCTGCAACAAACCATACCCATCATTTATTAAACGATTATCGGGAGATTCTAAAAATGAGAAGTCTCGGATATCCCCTATCTTTAAATACAGCATCTTTAAAATAACTGAGGCCAAATTGGTACGAATAATTTCTGGATCAGTGAATAAAGGACGGCCATTAAAATCCTCTTCGCTATACAATCGAAAACATATTCCGTTACTTGTTCGCCCACAACGACCTTTACGTTGATTGGCGCTTGCTTGAGAAATGGGCTCGATAGGCAATCGTTGTACTTTTGTACGATAGCTGTAACGGCTAATCCTGGCCGAGCCTGGGTCAATAACATAACGTATGCCTGGGACTGTCAGGGAAGTTTCCGCAACATTAGTCGCAAGAACGACCCTGATGCCTTTGTGGGATGAAAAGACCTTAGTCTGCTCCGACAGACTTAATCGTGCATACAGAGGTACAATATCGAGATGAGGGAGTTGCGCCTTTCGTAATACACTTGCTATTTCACGTATCTCTCTTTCTCCGCTATGAAAAACCAATATATCTCCACGCTCAGGAAGCGCCAAAATATGCTCCACCACGTCCAGTATAGATTGCCCTAAATCTCGCTCCTCCAATGCCGGAATATATTCGACATCAACTGGATATGTGCGCCCAGACACCTCGATAATTGGCGCGCCGTCAAAGTGCTGAGAAAATTTCTCTAGATCTATGGTTGCAGAGGTAATAATGAGCTTTAAGTCAGGACGCTTGGGGAGAATAGTCTTCAAATAACCGAGCAGGAAGTCAATATTTAGACTCCGCTCATGGGCTTCATCGATGATGATGGTATCATATTTATTAAAGTAACGATCGTGTTGAATTTCAGCCAGCAATATACCGTCCGTCATCAACTTAACCAGTGTATTTTCACTGCTTGTTTCATTAAAGCGAACCTGGTATCCCACAGTTTCGCCAAGAGGCTGTCCAAGTTCCTCAGCAATACGGCTAGCAACGGTTCTGGCAGCGATTCGCCTTGGCTGGGTATGCCCTATAAGGCCTGTCGCGCCACGACCCAGATCTAAACAGATTTTAGGTAACTGTGTTGTTTTCCCTGAGCCCGTTTCTCCAGCGACAATAACAACTTGGTTGCTCAAGATCGCTTCTTTGATCTCATCACGACGTTCAGCAATAGGTAAATCTTCGGGGTATTTAATCGCAGGGATGCTGGCATAGCGCAAGCTACGTTGTCCGCAGGAATGATTCAGCTTTTTGATAAAGTGCTTTAACTCAATATCAACAGATTGACCCGTCTCAGCACGACTGCTAATTTTTATTAGTTTTTGGCCTAATGAATAACGATCGACACTTAGGCTGACAGCGATTTTTTCTCGCCACAGAATTATTTCATTTTGTGTCAATTTCATTACTCATCACTTAGTTATCTCGTAGCTCTCGACGCAACACCTTACCTATATTAGACAAAGGTAATTCATCTCTGAACACTATATCTCTTGGCCATTTGTATCGAGCTAACTGGTTGGCATAAAAAGACCGCACCTCATCTTCTGTTAAGTTCGAATTAGAGCTCACCAAGAATAATTTTACGGCTTCACCGGAATCGTCGTCAGGTACGCCTATAACAGCGCAATAGGTGACATCTGGATGACGAGAAATCACATTTTCAATTTCATTCGGATACACATTGAATCCAGAAACAATAATCATGTCCTTTTGTCGGTCATGGATATAAAGGAATCCATCAGCATCAACAGAGCCTATATCTCCTGTTTTTAGCCATCCATCTTCCGTGAGCGTCTTTGCTGTCTCTTCGGGAAAGTTCAGATATCCCTGCATTACCTGTGGCCCCTTAACCCAAATTTCGCCATGCTCATCAACACCTAGGGGTTCTCCGTTAGAATCAGCAATGCGTAATTCTGTCTCTGGCATAGCTATTCCAACTGAGCCAATTTTCCCAGAATTTTTAGGACAAAATGAAACAATTGGAGAAGCCTCTGTTAAGCCATAAGCATCACTGATCTCACAGCCGGTCATGGATTTCCATGCTTCGGCTGGGGCAGCAGCCAGTGCAGCACCGCCGGATAAGGTAATCTTCAGGGCAGAAAAATTTGTTTTCTTGAAATTCTGATGCTCCATCAAGGCAACAAACAACGTATTTAACCCAGAAAATATTGTGGCGGGCCACTTTCTTAATAGTGATACAAAGCCACGAATGTCCCTAGGATTAGGTATCAACAGTGTATGGGAGCCCATATAAATCCCAATAGTGAGAACCAATGCAAAGGCATAAATATGATAAAGTGGCAATGGGGAAACAATACGCTCAACGCCCATTTTGGCGCCCGAATGCTCAAGAGCCACCCATCCTTGACGAGCCACACTAATAAGATTTCCATGACTGATTATTGCAGGTTTCGATACGCCTGTTGTACCTCCTGTGTATTGCAATAAAGCCATATCATCAGGGCTTAATACAGCAGGAATAAAATTGTCATCAATACCATCAGAAAGAGCTTGACGCAATGGTGTCGCTTTGCCAAAAAGCACAGACCTCCCTAACAGCTTAAGGATAATCGTCATGACCTCACGCTTCACCGGGGGATGCAAATCAAAAGGAGTTGCAACAAATATATGCTTTATAGCAACTTTCCTAGCAACGGCTTCAATCACTGGTAAAAATTTATCGAAGACCACTACCCCCTTAATGCCAGCATGAGAGAATTGATATTCAAGCTCCACCTCCGTATAAAGTGGGTTAATATTTACCACCACTAGGCCAGCTTTAAAAGCCCCATATGCCACCACTAGATATTGAGATAGACTGGGCATCTGAATAGCTATTCGATCGCCAGCTTGAAAACTTGTCGATTGTTTTAGGTAAACAGCAAATGCCGTTGAAAGAGCATCTAGTTCTTTATAGCTAAGGGTGTTTCCTAATGAGGTAACAGCTGGCTGCTCGGGAAACCGAGCGACGGTTTGCTCTAAAACATCAAGCAATGATTTAAGTGGTGACGGCCCCAAGGAATCAGGGAAAAAATAATCTAACTTAGCCTTACAAACAGCTTCATTTACAGATCCCATTGATTCATCTGCTTCCATCGCTTCTTTCCTATAAACGTTTACCTGTTGTCACTCTCTTGCTAGTCGCTCATCAGGGTCGTTCAAATATAGTCTAATTTCGACAGTTTGAAAGCTTTCTTAGTTTAAACCTGCAATACAAAATATATGAAAATAAGGCTAAAAGATACCAAATAAAAATAGCAAACGTGCCTCGAAAATAAGACTGTTCTGGCTCTCCCGACACCCCTTCAATAAGGCTCGTAAACCAAGCAGGTGCCAAAAAATAACTTCCAGATTCAGCATATATTGGAGCAAATAGCACCGTGGCAACAAAGATCAACAAAAGATTTCGAAGATGCCCGCTAGGGACTATTTTTCTAAACCGAAAGAGAAAAGACATGATCATCAGAGATCCAAGACAATAACCAAGCAACCCCCAGTAATAATTTTCCACTGAATACATACATACTCCGCCTTACTTGCTGACAAGAAAACAAACCTAACAACACGTATATTTGACTTCCAAAAATTTAATCATTTCCCCAAATATTCATCAATACTCTTTAGTGTAATAGTAAAACATGGTTAACTTACCCATTGGACAATATGATCTTCCATTTCATCCTGGCGCACATCATGCTCTGAAACTATTTTTCCTTGAGCAGATATACCGGAAGAATGAACAGCCTCAGCATTGCCAGAAACTAAGTGATGCCATCTGGGTAAAGGACTGCCTTCATACAACAAACGATAGGCACAAGTACTAGGCAGCCAGCTTTGCTCCGCCATATTCTGAGGGGTTAGCTTAAAACAATTGGGAACCAGCGTGAGTCTATTTTGATAGTCGCCACACTGACAGCTCGTTTCGTTTAGAAGGTAACAGGCTACGTTCGTATCAAAAACCACCCCCGTGTTATCGTCCTCTAGTTTGTGTAGGCAGCACTTACCACAACCATCACAAATCAACTCCCATTCCTTGGGGGACATTTGGCTCAAAGGCTTATATGTCCATGACGGCTGATTCACTCGACCGCTCCCGGCAACCCTATCCATAAAACACCTATAAAAATGCGCTCATAATTTACTATTCCTATCTCGCAGCCACTGCATATCATATACAGAAGTTGGCGGCATTTGCAGGTAGAACCCATCCTCTTCAATCATCTCTAAAACACGCCCTGCATCAACACGAGCCAGTTTTTTGTCCGGAGTAATTAAAAGCGTCATAGCTAATTCCGGCTTTCCAAACCTTTTTAGAAGCTCCTCAGGAACAGGCTTTAACTCATCCTTTTTGTCTACATATAAATACATGCCCTCTTCTTTTGGGCTTCTGTATATACTACAAATTTTTTGCACAGGGTATCTCACTAAAAATTTATTAATTTAACAGAAAATTCAATCAAATTGCTGTGTTAGCGGCATCTAACAATGACTTTCCTATCACGCCAGCACGCCATCCAAAGGCAATATTTTTTGGCAAACAAGCCTCTTTCTTCATAATACCTCGAACTAAAAATTCAATATCTCGCTTCCTTGCTAATACCTCTGGGGCAAGTTTCAGCAGTTCAGCCTGAGTACTCACAACCTGCTTCAACTTCTTGACCATTTCTCCAGTATGTCTAGGTAATGGCTCTGGCAGCACCCCGGGATATTCTTTTTCTGACTTGGCTAGCCCATCACTCAGTAAGTCTAATAATTTTTCAGCATAGCGCCGGATCAAACCAGGGTGTATTCCCTCCATTGAGGCTAAATCTAATTTTGATTCAGGTTTTCTAAGCACAATATCAAAAAGGGTTTTATCATCAACTACACGACCTCGTGGTCTATTTCTATCTCTGGCTTCAACTTCTCGCCACTCACAGAGCACCTGAAGCGCAGAAAGCTCTTGGGGTGAGAGCTGCCAAGCGCCTTTAACTTTCTGGAAATATAGACTCAAATCTTCTTTATCAGAGGCATTTTTTACTAGCGATCTCATATCCTCATCGACCCATGACTTGCGGTCCAATTGCACGAGAATCTCACATAATTGTCTATAAACTGGCAGCAAATGGACCACATCTAAAGCAGCATACCCCAACTGACTCTCACTTAAGGGACGCTGAAGCCAGTTAGACCTAGTTTCACCTTTTTCAACATGAATACCTAGCATAACCTCAACGATAGCAGCGTAGCCTTTAGAAAAACCATAGCCAGCAAATGCAGCAGCAATCTGTGTATCAAACAATGGTTTTGGGATGCAATTCAACACATGTTTTAATACTTCAATATCCTCAGAACATGAATGAAAAACCTTAACAATCTCTTCATTTGTCAATAAATCGACAAGAGGGGAAAGGTTTGGGATAGAGACCGGATCAATCAACCAGCAATCCTTACCGTTAAAAATCTGGATCAAGCCCAGTATCGGGAAAAATGTGTCTGTCCTCATGAATTCTGTGTCTATTGCGATCGCGTCACAGTCAGCCAGCCGAGCAATGCAAGCTTGCAGTTCCACAGTGCCACTAACAAGAATAGATGTGGATAATAAAAATGGTTCGCTGCTTAAGGGGGTCTCCATTAAATTTTCTTTCGGCTACTAAATGCGTGCGCTAAGGTGCCGCCATCTACGTACTCCAACTCCCCTCCCATAGGCACGCCATGAGCAATACGGCTGACCGCGACCCCACAAGTCTTAGCTCTTTCACTAATATAATGGGCGGTTGCTTCTCCCTCTACCGTCAAATTGGTTGCTAGTATTAATTCAGTTATATTTTCTTCAGACAGCCTAGCTATCAAATGGTCTATTCCGATTTCTTCTGGTCCAATACCATCAATGGGAGACAAATGACCCAGCAAAACAAAGTAACGCCCCCTATAAGTGCCACTGTGCTCTATAGCCAAGAGATCTGCAGGTGTTTCGACAACACAAAGCTGTAATGGGTCACGACGAAGATTACTGCAAAGAATACAGATGTTGGTCTCTGCTAGTGTGCGGCACAATTGACAGCGACCAATTTTATCAGCAGCTATTTCCAGTGATGCAGCCAGACGATATGCGGCATCACGATGCCTTTCGAGCAAATGCAGTGCCATTCGCTGAGCAGACTTGGGGCCCACTCCAGGCAGGCATCGCAGGCTAGCTATAAGCTCATCAATAATTGGTCCGAACATCCGCCAATCCCCTTTCTGAATAAATGAATAAATGAATAAATTTTGTTGATTTTATTAAAAACTGACCCTAGCACATAGAAGAATATGCAGCCTTTAAGGTAGCACCTGAAGTTATGGAGATAATTTTATATTCATATATTTATAATACATAATTAATCAATTACTTTAATTGTATTCTTAAGTAGTACACCACCAAAAACGTTCATAATATCACGCACATTAGGGTCAGATTGAAGATTCACTGCGGCCTCTGCCTGTTTCTCTTCTTGCAGTCTTGCGCGACGAGACTGAGGAGTTTCAGTTGCAACCACACCAACTTCAATTGCAACCCTAACAGGCGCATCAAAATATACTGAAAGCTCCACAGCAAGACGGCCCTCATGCGTAGGGCCATAGATTACACTTTGACTATCATCTAATATAAAAGATAGGTCTAGGCCCTGGACTCTAGTCAACTCTAAATTGGCAGCGATATTTTTCAGGAGGCCTCCTATAGCCAATCCCTCATAAATTTTAAACCACGTCTTTGCAGAGGCGTGCTCCAGCAAGACCTTGTCCGCAACATCCACAGTAATGATTTCTGGTTCCATCACTTCAGCTTCAGCCAACGGTAAAGAATTAACCTCATATCCAGAATCAGCTGGCGTGTCAGCAGGCTTTAATGATTCGACATTATTAATACCTAAATTCCCTGACTTGGAATCAGAGTGCTTAGAATAAATTTTGGCATCTTCAGACTTTTTTTCCAGCTCCTTCGCCTCCCTTAGCTCAGTTTTCGGTACGATGGGAGCGTCATTCGCAATGACTATGCTTTTATCAGCAGCTGCTTGAACTTCAACAGGTGGGTCAATTTTATTTTCATAAACAGGATAAAAGGTTAGCATTCGCAGCATAACCATTTCGAATCCTATTCTCGGCTCTGGAGCCAATGGTAAGTCACGTCGTCCTAGCAAAGCGATCTGATAAAATAATTGCACATCTTCTGAGCCTAGATTGCCGGCAATCTCCAAGACAAGATCCTTATCTCCTTGACTGTTATCAATAGCACTAGGGATTGATTGGGCTACAGCCACTCGGTGCAGTAAAGATAATAGGCCGCCCAAGGCAGCACTGTAGTCTGGCGCAAGTTCTGACATTTTTTGAATTGATGTCATTATTCCTGGTCCATCTCTATCTACCAGTCCTCTTGCTATTTCTGCAATCACCGCAAGATCAATAGAGCCGAGCATATGAGAGACGTCAAATTCTGTTAGCTTTCCTCCGCCGTAGGAGATAGCCTGATCGGTTAGACTTAATGCGTCCCGCATACTTCCGTCTGCCGCTCTAGCTAATGACCAGAGTCCTGGCTCCTCAAAGACAATCTTTTCTTTACCTAAAATATGCTTTAGGTGCTCAACAATAATCTCGGGGCTAATATTCTTAAGATTAAACTGCAGGCAACGCGACAAAATAGTGACAGGCAGCTTTTGCGGGTCAGTGGTGGCAAGCAAGAACTTCACATGGGCTGGCGGCTCTTCTAGCGTCTTTAGTAAAGCATTAAAGCTATGCGTAGAGAGCATATGTATCTCGTCTATTAAGTACACTTTAAATCGCCCAACAGATGGAGCGTACTGAACATTATCTAAAAGCTCGCGGGTATCATCAACTTTTGTTCTTGATGCTGCATCAACTTCTATCAAATCAAGGAAACGTCCCTCAGCTATTGAAATACAAGCGCTGCAGGCTTCACAAGGTGACGAGCTTATTCCTTGTTCGCAATTAAGACATTTTGCAAGAATCCTAGCGATAGTTGTCTTACCAACACCGCGAGTCCCTGTAAACAAATACGCATGATGCAGTCGATCCTGGTCAAGCGCATTGATGAGAGTACGAAGCACATGCTCTTGACCAGCCATTTCACTAAAAATACGTGGTCGCCATTTGCGAGCCAGAACCTGATAAGTCATATATGTGTAACCGAATCGTGTATTAGAACACTCATTTAAGAAAATTATAGAATCAATATACCAGCACTAAAAAAAGCAGCCTATACAACATTAATCGCGCCAATGCGCTCCTCTCTCTCAATTTTTAAACTTTTGAAGTCAAACAATCCAATATCTGCAAGTTGTGAGGGTGCCACACTCTTTGTGGCAGAAAAAATACTCTCCAATCGTCCGGGATTTTTTTTCTCCCAGTCCTGAAGCATCTCTTTAATAACTTGTCGCTGCAGATTA
>CAWUVO010000057.1:0-3174 GCA_963925965.1 uncultured Porticoccus sp.
AATAAACTTATCGACACCTTGAACCACTGAGTAAATATCGTACATACCACCAGAGTTAGCACAGGAGCCCATAGAAATAATCCATCGAGGCTCCAGTAGTTGCTCATAAAGACGTTGTATGACAGGTGCCATTTTGAGAAAACATGTTCCTGAGATAACCATTAAATCTGCTTGACGTGGCGTGGCGCGAATCACTTCCGAGCCAAAGCGTGCTATATCATGTCGACTAGTAAACGCGGTGGCCATCTCCACATAGCAACAAGAAAGACCGAAATTAAACGGCCACAGAGAATGAGCTCGACCCCAGGCAATGAGATCCTCTAGTTTGGCAAAAGCTACGTTACGTTTAATTTGTTCTTCCACAAAATCATCACTGAGACTGGTAGCATTAACGTCTTCAGGGGATGTAAGACTCCACTTCATGTTGGCTCTCCAGTAGTTGATTGATCTTCACGTAGACCAGTACGGGTCTTATTTCCCCACTCCAGTGCACCAGAGCGACATTGATAAACTAGAGCTAGGACTAACACGCCAATAAACACTGTGATGGATAAGTAGCCTGCCCAGCCCAATTCAAAAAAAGCTACCGCCCAAGCAAAAATAAACAGTGTTTCAAGATCAAAAATAACAAAGAAGATTGCAACTAAATAAAATTCTACGGATATACGTATTTGTGATCCACCAACTGAAACAACTCCCGATTCAAAAGGATCGTTAGTAGCAGCCTCGCGACGTTTTTGACCAAGCACCCAAGAAAGTGCCAGCATGGTGACAACCAGCATAATGACCATGCCAAAATAGATTGCCAGAGGCCAAATTTCGTTTGCATACTGGTTTTCCACCGAGTCTCCTCGCCACTGCACTAAAAAATTTAGACTGAGATAATACGTTTTATAATTTAAAGTTATATTATATATATTTAAAAAGTAATTTGATTACTTTAAATCATATTATCTATATTTAAAAAGAATACAATAAAAATTTAACCTCAGATAAAAAACTTTTTTTAAGAAAGATCATGTTTATCTATGATTGCGTATTGCGGATAATTAATTTTAAAATCATCTTATATATTTTTTAATAAATATAACAATATCATATGTTTAAATTATAAATATAAAGTGGAATATTTTGGTATATTATGCCTAATTCCCACTCTCGTGGTTGTGTCGCTAGCTGTTCTGGTCCATCGTCCAGTATTTTCACTTCTAGCTAGCGCAACAGCAGAATTGATCATGATCAACCCTTCGGCAGTGGTTAGCGAAATTGCTGACTTATCGTTTGAGGTTGTGCGCGACGAAACCATTAGTTAAGTGATTGTTATTTTTGCCCATTGGTCTTTGAAGGTTAGCTAGAAGGATATACTTCCCTCCTTGAGGCAACTAGACTGGGCGATATGATCGGTTCACTAAACTTATACAAGGCGATTTAGATGGCGACATTCAAGGTTTTTATTACTGGCGCATCTAGTGGAATCGGCCAATCGCTTGCTCGCGAATATGCCCGTCAAGGCGCCACCCTAGGATTAGTTGCGCGTCGCCAAGAACTCTTATTGTCCCTAAAAAATAGCTTAGAGGTAGAAAGTACTATTTATGTTGCTGATGTTCGAGATGAAGAAGCCTTAAATAAGGCTGCCCAGCATTTTATACTCCAACACGGTGTGCCAGATATTGTGATTTCCAATGCCGGGGTTAGCTCTGGCACGTTGACTGAAAATAAAACTGACACAGCCATATTCAAAGCAGTCATTGATATCAATCTCATTGGAATGGTGAATACCTTTCAGCCCTTTCTTTCGGTCATGAGAAAAGAAAAAAAAGGCAGTCTTGTAGGAATAGCAAGTATTGCGGGCATAAGAGGTTTGCCTGGAGCGGGTGCTTATAGCGCCTCAAAAGCTGCTGTGATTGCTTATCTAGAAAGCCTGCGTATAGAACTCAATCCAGATGGGTTGACAGTTACAACGATCGCCCCTGGTTATATCAAAACACCGATGACGGATCTCAATGGGTTTTCCATGCCTTTTCTGATGGCTCCAGAAGTTGCAGCAAAAAAATTCTCCAAAGCCATTAAAAAGAAGAAGAAATTTATCATCTTTCCTTGGCAGATGAGATGGGCTGTTATCATTATGCGAGTCACCCCTGTTTGGTTGTGGGACCTTGTGATGAAAAATGCACCACGTAAAACACGCGCGCAATGGGACTGGTTATGAGGGCGCTACTGCACTAATCAGGCACATCCACTGCCACTTTATAGCGAGGATCTTCATTAACATTAATTTCCACATAACGAGCTGCATCATCTAGTAACTGCATGCAGTCTTCACTGAGATGGCGAAGATGCAGTTTTTTTCCCAATTTTTGATATTTGTGAGACAGTCCATGCAGCGCTTCGATGGCAGAAGAGTCGGAAACCCGAGATTTTTTAAATTCAATTACCACATCATTAGGGTCATCCTTTGGCGAAAATAACTCCTTAAAGTTACTCACTGAGCCAAAAAATATAGGTCCATGAAGCTCATAAACTTTCCAGCCATCCTCATCTATATAGGTGGTGACGGCGATATGTTTTGCATGTTCCCAAGCAAACACCAGCGCAGACACAATAACACCGACAATCACAGCAATGGCTAAATCAGCATATACGGTGACTGATGCCACCAAGATAGAGATAAGCGCATCGCTTGTTTGCATGCCACGAAAAATACGAAAAGAGGCCCACTCGAATGTACCTAGCACTACCATAAACATCACCCCAACTAAAGCAGCTAGGGGGATCATCTCGATGAGATTAGCAGCAAATAAGATACATGCCAGCAGCATTAATGCTGCTGTAACACCGGATAATCGACCGCGACCGCCAGAATTAATATTTATCATACTCTGGCCAATCATCGCACAACCGCCCATTCCACCAAAAAAACCATTGGCAATATTACCTAATCCTTGTGCAGTGCATTCACGGTTGCCGCGACCACGTGTGCTAGTAAGGTCATCAATCAAAGAAAGTGTCAGCAACGATTCAATCAGACCTACTAGTGACAGAATAACTGCATAAGGGCCAATAATTTTTAAAGTTTCCAGAGAAAAAGGAACGAGAGGAATAGCAAAACTTGGTAAATTTCCTTCCAAGCTTGCTGTTGCTTGTTCTGCCGCTGGTAGCATATCACGAACAAAA
>CAWUVO010000058.1:0-9707 GCA_963925965.1 uncultured Porticoccus sp.
GTTCATCGCGGTCTTATTAGATGTGAAACTTCAGTCGATAAAACTACTTTTTATGTGTACTTACCCTTAGGCTAATAAAATGAAACATACTGTTTGGATTGTTGATGATGATCGATCTATTCGATGGGTAATAGAAAAAGCGTTAGCTAGGGCAGGCATTGTGGTGGCAAGCTTTGAAAAAGGCAGTGACTTACTTAATGAGCTCAACAAGGCAACCCCTGATACTATAATCAGCGATATAAGAATGCCAGGGATCGATGGCTTGCAGTTATTAAAAAAAATTCACTCCTCAAACCCAGACATGCCAGTTATTATAACTACCGCTCACTCAGATCTTGATAGTGCAGTTGCAGCATACCAAGGGGGTGCCTTTGAGTATGTACCGAAGCCCTTTGACATCAAAGAGCTTGTCGCTGTAACGTTACGCGCAATTAGTTTTGCGCAAGAACAAAAAAATAATCTTATTACAGAAAAAAAAGCTTCTAGCCATAATAGTGAAATCATTGGAGAAGCTCCTTCCATGCAAGAAGTTTTTCGTGCTATAGGAAGACTATCAAATTCCAATATAACCGTTTTGATAAACGGAGAATCAGGAACTGGGAAAGAGCTTGTAGCTAAGGCACTGCATGACAATAGTCCGCGAAAAAATAATCGATTTATTGCACTTAACATGGCTGCAATTCCTCGTGACCTAATAGAATCTGAACTTTTCGGTCACGAAAAAGGTGCATTCAGCGGTGCAACTCATCGGAGAGAGGGTCGCTTTGAGCAAGCAAATGGCGGCACCCTGTTCCTTGATGAAATTGGGGATATGCCAGCAGAAGCACAGACAAGACTCCTTCGAGTGCTTTCAAATGGAGAATTTTATCTTGTAGGCGGTCACACACCCACAAAAGTTGATACACGAATTATTGCTGCAACCCATCAAAATCTAGAAGATCTAGTTTTGCAGAAGCGATTTAGAGAGGATCTGTTTCACCGATTAAATGTTATCCGAATCCACCTTCCAAAACTAGCAGATCGTCGAGAAGATATTCCTAAACTAATGAGGCACTTTTTAGAGGCGGCCTCTATAGAGTTAGAAGGGGAGGCTAAAGCCCTTTCTCCTGAAGCGGAGAAACACATGTGCAATCTTCCATGGGAAGGCAATGTCAGGCAGCTCGAAAATGTGTGTCGCTGGATTACAGTAATGGCTCCCGGTCGAGAAGTGTATATTGATGATCTTCCTCCAGAATTTTTAACTGCATCAAAAGACGTGCCTATTACTTTCGATTCATGGGAAGAGCAGCTCAAAAGCTGGGCAAAAAACGAATTAGCTTCTGGAAATACTGGTATTCTTACGAAAGCAACAGTAAGCTTTGAACAGATATTAATCGAAGCAGCGCTAACTCATACTGGCGGCAGGAAGAAAACTGCTGCCGAACTTCTTGGCTTGGGCAGAAACACTCTAACTCGAAAAATACAAGAACTTAATCTAATTGAAGCTAACGATCAGCCAGAGTGACAACCGCTTCTAAAAACTTCGACCTTTAGCGTGCTGAAGCGGCTTATGTCTTTATAACTGGCAAGCTTTGATTTTTCCATTCCATCATGCCACCGCTAAGCCTTAACACACTAAATCCTTGTTGCTGAAGTGTGCGCCCTATAGCTCCCGACTGTTGTCCAGCCTTATCGGCAACAATAAGCGCTTTTCCGCGATATTTTTCTAGCTCAGGTATACGGTCACTTAGCTTGCTGTTGGGGATATTAATAGCCCCCGCAATGTGTCCTGCATTGAATTCTCTTGTATCACGAACGTCGAGCAATACGGCCTCATCCGCATTAATCATTCGAGTGACTACATGAGGGGAAGTACTCTTTCCGCTTTTAGCACGTTCATTTATAGCAAACAAATAAAGTAACGCCATGAAGATGCTAACAAGCACCCATTGCTCACTTATAAAATTAAAGAATTCCAAAATATAAAACTCCATTTGTTATTTTTCACAGAATACAAAATAATAAAATTGCTAAATTATACACAGCGAATCCTATAACAGGAAACCATGATTGGCGCTAATTGCTCTTTGCCGGTAAGATTCTTAATTAGTATCTTTGAAAAAACCAACAGAGCCCAAAAAGTCATGACTGAATCGAAAAAACCGTTACTCCTTTTGATAATAGATGGATACGGGTACAGTAAAAATAAAAAATATAATGCTATCCATAATGCGAGAACACCCACGCTAGACAATCTCTGGGAGACCTGCCCCCACAGCCTCATAGGCACATCAGGAATTGCTGTAGGTCTTCCCGAAGGACAGATGGGAAATAGTGAGGTCGGCCATGTTACTTTGGGCTCAGGACGAATAGTGCATCAAAATCTATCTAAGATTAATAATGCCATCACAAATGGAGATTTTTTCACTAACCCGGCTTATATAAATGCTATAGATAAAGCAGTCGCCAAAGATACAGCAGTGCACATTCTTGGTCTGCTTTCTGCGGGCGGAGTGCATAGCCACGAAAATCATATAAACAGCATTATCAGGCTAGCCGCCCAAAGAGGGGCAAAAAAAGTTTATTTACATGCATTTTTAGATGGCAGAGACAGTCCGCCAAGAAGTGCCGAGGCCTCGTTAAGGGTTACAAATTCTATTTTTTTAGATCTAGGTGTAGGACGCATTGCTAGTATATGTGGTCGATTTTATGCCATGGATAGAGACCAAAGATGGGATCGCCTAAAGGCAACCTATGACATGTTGACGAAACCCTCGCCGGAAAATCAGGCTTCAAGTTCAATTGAGGCGCTGCACGCCAGCTACAAAGACAATCAAAGTGATGAATTTGTCCAACCTACTATAATCTGCGCTAAAGGCGAGCATCCTGTCACCATAAAGGATGATGATGCGGTTATTTTCATGAATTTTCGTCCAGATCGAGCAAGGCAAATCACCAATGCCTTTGTTGACAACAATTTTTCTGGATTTGATAGGGATGTAAAGCCTTTACTAGCTGACTTCGTAACGACCACAGAATACTCGTCGAATATAGCAGCGTCAGTAGCATTTCCCCCAGAAAACATCAGCAACTCACTGGGTGAACATCTAAGTAAGCTAGGGAAGACTCAACTAAGGATCGCCGAGACTGAAAAATATGCACATGTAACTTTTTTCTTTAGTGGCGGACAAGAAAGTTTTTTTGACGGGGAGTCAAGAATACTAATACCCTCTCCAAAAGTTGCCACTTACGACCTCAAGCCTGAAATGAGCGCCTATGAGCTTACACAAAAACTCCTAGAAGCAATTAATGGTGGCGACTATGACACCATTATTTGTAACTACGCCAATTGTGATCAGGTTGGTCATAGCGGTGTTTTTGATGCAGCGGTGAAAGCAGTAGAAGTAATCGATGAATGCATCGAAAAAGTAACACTAGCAATCAGAAATGTCGGGGGACAATGCCTCATTACTGCCGATCATGGTAATGTAGAACAAATGTTTGATGAAGATACCGGACAAGTTCATACTCAGCATACAATCTTCCCTGTACCTCTAATTTACGTAGGAGATAGAAAAATTTCTCTACTTCCCAGTGGTGCGCTGTCAGACATTTCCCCTACCATCCTGGCCCTTATGGATTTACCTCAACCGGCAGAAATGACAGGACAGTCTTTAGTTAAAACCCATTAATCTATTTCGGTCAGCGGCAATGAGCCTAAAGCAATTATTAAAATCAGCGGCATTGACGCTCATGCTAATCGCGCCAACATTAGCAGAAGACTCGAATACTCTACAAAATCTAAACAAGCTTAAAAGTAACATTCTGAATCTACAGAAATCCCTAGAAGGGGACGGAGAACATCAAGAATCACTTAATGACAAGCTTAAAAACACTGAATTATATTTAGCAGATTTAAATCTTAAGATCAAAGTCTTAGAAAGAAAGTTAAAAAATTTAAATCTTGAGCTTAAGGCGCTCTATACAGAAGACGCTGCCTTAAAAACATCCCTGCAAAGCCAGGAAAAATTGATAGTAGGCTATATCATCTCTTTGCACCGTCAGGGTGGACAAGAGCAGATAAGATTATTGTTGAGTCAAAAAAATCCACAGACTATTAGTAGAACTCTTGAGTATTATAGTTATTTTCTACGCGCTAGGGGTGAAAAAATTAACGCTTACAGATCAATCATTCAAGAGCTAGCTGGCATTAAAAAATCAATTTCCAACCGACAAAATAAACTCCTAGAAAACCGCTCCAAACTTAAAAAAATTACAAAAAATCTACTAAAAGCACAGCAACATAGAAAAAATACCATTAAAAGTCTCAATAAAAAAATTTACTCATCTAAAGCGAAGTTGAACATACTAAATAACGAACGAAATAAGCTGGAATCTATATTCATAGATGCGGAGAAAAGCACCCAAAAGCTCGCCCCCTCGTCAATTGAGAAAACTTTTGCAGCAAGCAAAGGTAAATTATCTTGGCCTGTAAATGGACGCTTAAATAACCGTTATACTCCTTTGGTGGGCTCTGAATTGCATTCAAAAGGGTGGCTTTTTAGTGCAATAGAGGGAGCGCCGGTCAGTGTTGTTCATGATGGAGAAGTTATCTTTTCCGGCTACCTTAAAGACCACGGTTTGCTAGTCATAGTTAACCATAATCATGGCTATATGACTCTTTATGCTCACAATCAAGTTCTTCTAAAAAAAATGGGGGACTGGGTTCTAAAAGGAGAAAATATTGCTAGAGTTGGAAATACTGGAGGCCAAGAGAAACATGCTCTTTACTTTGAAGTACGCCAAAATGGTAAGCCTTCAAATCCAAAAATTTGGCTGAAGAAAAAACCGCCTATGCTTTCTCATGCAAAAGAAACCCTAAATGAATCAGGATAAAATTATGCCTAAAGTCCAAGCTATTCTCTTTTCTTTTATTTTATTTTTACCATCTTATATGTTTTCTAATTTCATTCAGGCAAAAGAAACCCAGAAAGAATCTCGTCTACCACTTGAAGAGTTGCGTCATTTTACTCAGACCTTCGAAAGAATCCGACAAGAATACATAGAAGAAGTCGACGACAAAAAATTACTTGAAATGTCCATAAAAGGGCTTCTTAACTCTCTAGATCCTCATTCTATATATCTAGACGAACAAGCTTTTTCTTTATTAGAAGAGCATTCCTCAGGTGAATTTGGAGGCCTAGGAGTTGAAATAAGTTTAGAAAAAGGGGCTATTAGAGTCATTTCTCCAATTGACGGAACTCCTGCATATAGAGCGGGAATATTACCAGGAGATTTGATTATCAAGCTAGATTCAAATGCTGTGAAAAATATGACTTTTGGCGAAGCCATTGAAGCAATGCGTGGACCAAAAGGATCTACGTTGCTACTAACAATTGTCCGAGAACGAGAAAATGCTCCGATTGAAATCAGCATTGAACGCGATATTATTCATGTAAACAGCGTGCGTAGTGAAATACCAAGATTTGGCTTTGGATACATCAGGATTGCACAATTTCAAGAAAATACAGGCCAACAATTCAAAAAAGCATTGTCAGATTTATCTGAAAAAGATAGCGAACTGAAAGGGATAGTCCTAGATTTACGCAATAATCCAGGAGGCTTGCTTACCACCTCCATAGAGGTTGTAGATGCAGTCCTAGATGGAGGATTAGTAGTCTACACCGAAGGTCGAGGGGCCAAATCAAATGCAAGCTATCAGGCTTCTTCGGGCGACAGACTAAATGGATTACCTATGGTAGTGCTTATAAATGAAGGTTCAGCCTCCGCAGCAGAGATTGTTGCGGGTGCTCTCCAAGATCATGGTCGAGCGCTCATACTCGGGACCAATAGCTTCGGTAAAGGCTCTGTTCAAACAATCTTTCCTTTAGGTGGTAATCGTGGAATGAAACTAACCACTGCACGTTACCTCACTCCAAACAAAAGATCTATTCAAGCCTCGGGAATAAAGCCAGACATTATAATTCAATCTGCTGACATAAAGACACGGGAAAAGAATAGTGTGGGCATAAAAGAGGTAAATTTACCAAGACACTTAAGTAGCTCATTAAGTCAAAAAGATTCCAAAGAAAAAGAAGTTACCATCAGCGATAATCAACTTCATGATGCTCTGAATTTACTACAGGGTTTACATTTGTTGAACAAAACACAGCCTAGATCACAAAAATACCCAGAATTTTGATGTAAATTTAGAGTCTCATCTCAATACCTTTTGCGGACATATATACCTTAGCCTCAGGAATTGTATGTTCGCCAAAGTGAAAAATGCTAGCTGCAAGAACTGCATCGGCTTTTCCTTCAAGAATACCGTCCACTAAGTGCTGTAAATTACCTACGCCACCTGAAGCGATAACAGGAATATCTACTGCTGTGCTGACAGCTCGAGTAAGAGCGAGATTAAAACCATTTTTAGTTCCATCATTATCCATACTCGTCAATAAAATTTCTCCTGCTCCATAACTGGCCATTTTATTGGCCCAGGCTAACACATCAATTCCAGTTGCATTACGTCCGCCATGGGTAAACACCTCCCAGCGTAAAGGCTCGTCTTTTGCGCTTACTTGTTTAGCGTCAATTGCAACGACAATACACTGGGAACCAAAACGATCTGCCGCAGCTTGAACGAATTCTGGGTTTTTTACAGCTGCAGAATTAACACCTACTTTATCAGCACCAGCATTGAGTAATGCTCTAATATCAATCAATGATCGCACGCCGCCGCCAACCGTAAGAGGAATAAATACCTCGCTTGCTATCTTTTCCACCGTGTGGATCATGGTATCTCGACCCTCATGGCTTGCTGTGATGTCCAAAAAGGTTATTTCATCAGCCCCTTGGTTATTATAGCGTTTAGCTATTTCAACAGGGTCTCCAGCATCCCGTATATCCAAAAACTGGACACCCTTCACTACTCGACCTTTATCAACATCGAGACAGGGTATGATTCGCTTTGCCAGTGACATAGAGCAACCTTAATACAATTTTTTAAATGAAATATTTCAAAAAAAACAAATAACTAGAGCCTAACTCTTATTTTTATCAAATAAGTGCCCTAATTTTCCAGCTTTTACAGCTAGGTAAGCTTCATTGTGTGGATTTTGGCCAGTTTGTAATGCAATTCGCTCTGAGACAATAATTCCCATCTCTTCCAATGCTTGAACCTTTTTAGGATTGTTTGTCAGTAAACGTACGTTATCAATCTCAAAATGCTCAAAAATAGACTGACACATGCTGTAGTCTCGCATATCTGGATCAAAGCCCAGTTGCTCGTTTGCCTCGACAGTATCTGCGCCTTTGTCTTGGAGATGATATGCCTTAATTTTGTTGAGTAGGCCGATGCCTCTACCCTCTTGACGCAAATAAAGTACCGCACCCCTGCCTTCTTCGGCAATAAGGCGCATAGATTCTTCTAGTTGAGACCCACAATCACAACGAAGGCTAAACAATGCGTCGCCAGTGAGGCATTCAGAGTGAATTCTCACTAAAACAGAGTCTGCACTAGAAATTGGCCCTAGCGAGAGAACAATATGCTCTTTATCTTTAGCGGCATCATGAAAACCATGCAGCTCAAACATCCCCCATCGGGTTGGCAGTTGCGATCTCTGTACAAAATCTAGGGACACTAGTTACTCCAACATAAAAATAATTTAGCTAGGGTTGCTTATTTTAAACATGATGCATGGCGAGTAAAGGACTTTAAGTCACTGGCCACTCTGTTCTACATCAACAGGTTCAGCGATTGAGCATACTAAAATTATTTTTTCTTATAGAATCTTGATTGTTAGAAATAACACCAACCAAGTTAAGGCGCCAGCGACCAAGTCATCTAACATTATACCTAAGCCTCCGGTTATGTTCTTATCCAACCAGCTAATAGGCCAAGGCTTCCATATATCAAACAGCCTGAAAATCAAGAAACCCGCCAATACCCAAGTCCAAGAAACTGGGATTATAGTCAATGCCAGCCAAAGCCCAACCATTTCATCCCAGACAATACCGCCATGATCATGAACGCCTAAATCACTAGCAGTTTTTCCGCAAATATAAACCCCCACCAATGCAGCTACAATGACAGTCGCCAGGTATGAGGCTAACGGCAATTCTGCTAGCGGGCACCAAAACAGGAGGCCCATTATAGTGCCTGCTGTCCCTGGCGCTTTAGGTAATAATCCGCTACCAAAACCAAATGCCAATAAGTGGATTGGATTACGAATTAATTGTTGAAAGGCTGGTATAGTTTTTTTCATTTAGGTGCCCTTATATCTCAATAATCTTATCTGCTCACAACATATTTATTCAAAATGATACAAAGAGCGCTTAAAAATGCTGATAGCCAGATTTTTTTAGTTCCACTGTCTGTCCTCGGCTGTCAAAACAACGGACCCCTAATTTTTTCGACATTTTGCCAATATAAACTGCATTCAATTCTCTACTGCGAATCATAGATTCTATTAAATCCTTATTTCTATTAGGTACAGTAAAACATAACTCATAATCGTCTCCACCAAATAACACCCAGTCCTCAATACAGTTTGGCTCTGCTAGAGTCAAAAGCCAGGAAGCAATGGGGAGGCGATCAAGCTCTATATTCGCACCCAAGCCTGAAGACTTAGCGATATGACCAAGATCTGCAATCAAGCCGTCCGAAATATCTATAGCGGCAGACGCTAAATCTCGCAAATAGACACCTTCTTTCAGGCGTGGTTCAGGCCTATAGAATCTCTGTAACAGGCGATCAAGAGTGTCTTTAGTTGCAATGCGAGCAATGTCACCAGTGGCATCAAAAAGAGAAAGAGCTGCAGCCCCTTCGCCAAGTGAACCTGTTATATAAATACTGTCTCCCTCCTGAGCGCCACCTCGAATAAGTGGCTTTCCTTGAGAAACAGTACCAAGCACTTGAATGGTTACCGATAAAGGTCCCGCTGTTGTGTCACCGCCAACTAAGGCACAACCAAAACTCAATGCATCAGTAAGCAGTGCTTGTGAAAACTGATACAACCAGCTATCGCTGATCTCTGGTAAAGTTAACGCCAAGGTAAACCAATGGGGGTCTGCACCCATAGCAGCAATATCACTTAGATTGACCCGCAAAGAACGATGCGCAATATCAGCAGGGGAGGCGCTGACTGGAAAATGAATGCCTTCAACTAACGTATCTACAGTAACTGCAAGTTGCTTACCTTTAGGTATATCTAGGATAGCGCAATCATCGCCAACACCCAAAGAAATGCCTTGGCTTTCCCCTAAAGACGAAAAGTATTTTTGTATGATTGAAAATTCATCTAGTGGCACTTCTGAGAACTCATAAAATTAGCCCTGAGTAAGAATCGTTCAGACAGAATTTAAGGACATTAAGCAACATTATGTCTGCCAGACATACAATATCTTTTACTATTTGGCGCGTGCTTGACTTTTAATCTCTAGATCACGTTTATCTATGGCCACCTTATCAAGAATTCCATTAATATATTTATAGGTATCGGTTGGACCAAATTTTTTGGCCAAATTTATCGCTTCATTAATGGCCACCTTATAAGGTATATCAATCCTAAAACATAGCTCATAGGAGCCAATCCTCAGCAAAGCCCTAGATACAGGATCCAAATCCTTGAATTCTCGATCAAGGTGCCCTTCATAAGCAGCATCCACATCAATCAGCTTGCTTGGTATGCCGTACAGTAATTCTTTAAAGAACTCAGTATCTACTT
>CAWUVO010000059.1:0-3518 GCA_963925965.1 uncultured Porticoccus sp.
AGTTTTCGGCAAAACCCATCGATAGTATTAACTCGTAATCGAGACGGATTTTCGAGTAAATTCCAGCCTCTTTTTTTATTTTGAGCTAACGCTTTTAATGCAAGCTCTATAGTTATTTTTTGATGCCCCTGGAGTTGATCGACGCTCTCATTGAGTGTAATTATTTTTGATGCGGCAGTTAAATTTTTAAAAACACGATGCTGCATCTCATGGGCAGATTTTTTTGTAAAAGTCATGCACAATATTTCTTCTGGGTCGTTAACGACAGCAAGTAACCTTAATACCCTTTGAGTTAATAGCTCTGTTTTTCCCGATCCCGCTGGCGCTGAAATAGCAAAAGATCTAAAGGGTTCTAGAGCGACATTTCTTGCTTCAGCGTCCAGTATTTTCATGAGCCTAAACCTTCTTTTTGTGCTGCATCATGGTTTTTTCATTTGATGATAATTCCATGTAAAGTTCCATGTAATTATCATCTATACGGTTAAGAGGCTTAAGGTATTCTTCATATCTCAAGTCATTTTTTGTTGTGTATTCTACGGCTGCGTATCCTTGCAAAAACTCTTCAGCCAGTGCTTTTAGTGAGTGCTCCCATTGTATTATATATGTACTCAAATCCTTTTCTGTTGCGCTAACATTTGGCATTAAACCTGACGTTTCAGAGAGTCCTATGAAGCTTTGCCCTGATACGTGCATCTTTCCTAAAACTGCTGCCGCTATTGGGGTCTTGGAGAAAACTGCATACAGTGGAACCTGTGGTTCCTTAAGACGACCCCCTTCCCATTCAGCCTTGGGGTTCTCTCCTGTTTTATAGTCAATAATGATTTTTCTTCCATCTTTTAGCTGATCTACGCGGTCTATTTTTAGTCTTAGGGGGAGACCGTGGAAATTACCCGTCATCTCTTCTTCTATACCGAAAACAGAGAATGGAGTCCGCCCTTTTTCCATACTCAGCCATTGAAGCAGCAAGCGGGATAAACGTGTTTTTTCCAAAGAGGTAAATTTTGGCCTAAAAATATCTGGCCGCGCTCTTTCCCAGCGCTTGAGTGCTTGGTTGATGCTCATAGTTACCAGTTCGACAAGGGCCTTTTCTGTTAAGCTGATTAACTGTTCATGAGTGGTGATCTGTTGCCAGAAAACCTCCATGCATCGATGAATAATTGAACCTCTATCTGCAGCAGATAACCCTAACTCAGGGGTTGGCGTATCTTTTGCTCCCAAGCGATGAATCGCAAACGCATTGAATGGGCAAGAAGCCTGATGTTTAAAAATTCCACTTCCACCTAGAATAGTTTCATCAGCTAGGTTGATGGTTGGGCCCTTTATGCAAGATATTTTGTCCAAATTTATAAGATTTTCTTCCCTATAGGCTGACGGAGCCAGAGAAAGATTACTGATATCTTTATAGTTAATTTCTGCTAGATCAGCAATTAGGTAGCTTGCCTCGCGAGAGTCAGATCCATCAGTTTCACTAAAACTACAAATAATGTCATTAGATGCCGCCTTCAGTCTGATAAGTTGATTCTTGGCTAGTTCTAGCTCTTTCTCTGGAAGTGACGTCGGCGTCATGAATTCTTTTTGAAGGCTCAATGGTAGAAGAGAACATGGGGCAACGTTCGCTGGCCAGTTATCGTTATCCATACCGGTTATCCAGAGATGATCAAAACATAATGCATTGCTTTCCAGTAATCCTATGATTTGAATGGGCGCATTTGGAGAACCAGATTGAAAGATAGGTTTATTGGTTACCTGCGACAATTGTCGCAACGCATCTTGTAGCGTAATCTTTAAGCTGAGCTGATCTAGGGAAACATAACGTTCAAGTGCATTCAGCCATTGTTGATGTTGTCCGCATTCAGCGTCGTTAAGCTCCCTTTGTCCTGGCCAACCAAGAATAGTTAACTGCTCCTGAAATAACAATATCCAGTCTGAAAATCTATTTTTAGATGACATCTGTGCGAGCATATCACGCGTCTCTCTGCAGGAAGCGCTTTCTTTCTGGGGGTCCTTGCTGCTGATGTTAGATTTTTCTGAGAACTCAAGCTGGTTAATAAATTCAACATTAGGTATAGGATTTCGAGCAAGATTTCTAAGATTTTTCTCTGTTGTTGCGCGAGTCAAAAGTGTGCTATTTCTCCCCCAGAATGGAGAATTAAGTAGACGGCAAAAATTTTCAAGGGGGAGTTGATTAAGATTGAGTGACAGCAAAAGCAATGCTGATGAAACAAGCGGTGTGTCGTTTAACTGGATACTAGTTGAAATATTGCATGAAGATGAAGATTTAGCTTGCGAGCAATCAAGACTGCTTGGGCCTAGCTCTTCCTTAACTATTCGCCTTAAATCTCTTTTTGAGTCAGTCAAAGTGGGGACAATGATTCCTATTCGGTGAGTAGGGTGCTCTTTTTGTAGTAGATCTGCCCACCTAGCTGCAGCTCTTATTTCTTGGTGTGAGTCAAAAAACTGGGCGCGCACTATTTTCGCTTGTTTCTTCTCTACGCTATTTGATAATACTGGTTCTCGTAGGATTTTTTCTGAGGCTACCTTTAGTAGGCTTACATATAAGGGAGGCATGCTATCAAAACCGAGCGTAATAATACGATTTTGCGGGGCTAAAATATTGGCTTTATAGGCCTTTAGCAAACCTAAGGCGCTATCAGCCTCAGTAATAAATTTGTATATTTTTAGTTTTGACTGGAATCTTAAGATCCATTGGTGAAAAAGAGGCAAATCATCTTTGAGACGCGCAAGGGGGATTTCCCATCTCTGCATAATATTATAGCTATCTCGTGCAAGACCGGAAAAGTTCTCAGGCATCAAACCATCTGGCTTCCCAGGCTCCTCCTTAATGACTTCTTCCCAGATTAGATGCTCTGCTTCTTCTGAGATGATCGCTCCATTTGGAATCCCAGTGACTGCAGCATCACAGCAACCTAGCCAGGTTTCTTTAATCCAATGCTCGATAGCAAAAATTTCAGGTTTGGTCCAGCTGATAATTCCTTGTTCTATCTGATGTTGGGCCCAGCTTTCATGTATTTTTTTTGCGAGGCGATTAGTCGCAGTTAGTATCAGTGATCCTGATTCAATCTCTTTTTTAATTACATGAATATCAAAAAGCGGGCGCATCATGGCAGGCAACTTTCTTATCCTAGGGGCGCTCCATAATCGCATAATCTTCTACTTCAAAAAAGTAGCAGTTGGATTGAAGCAAAAAAATTATCTTTTTAAAATTGCATCAACTTTTTTGTTAAAGCTTCAGATTTGCCAAGACAAGGGTAACCAAAAAACTACTTTGGCTGTTTTATATGCGAGTGTTTGTTGTTAATGTAGGAAAAGAAAATTATATCCTTATGGGTTGCTTGGTTTAAATTACAAAAAGAGGACAATGGCTATGATACTTTACGACTGCGCTGTAGCGCCCAATCCAAGACGAGCACGTATGTTTATTGCTGAAAAAGGCTTAGACATCCAGAAAATTGAAGTCGATATTATTGGCGGGGAAAACCTTAAAGATGCATTCTTAT